>JAUNTE010000336.1 GCA_030538855.1 Oscillospiraceae bacterium | reverse complement strand
GCCAAACCAGCTCTTCTCCAGTACAAACCACGCGCCGGCGTACATCAGCAGCAGCACGATGACGGAGATGGGCACCCCCAGCACGTCGCCGGTGCCCAGGGTAAAGAAGGACAGCGGATAGCCGCTGACAGCCCGGCCCGAGGTAAGGATATAGCACAGCCCGCGGAACATGACCTGCGTGCCGATGGTGACCACCACCGCCTGTATCTTCAGTTTGCCCACGATCAGCCCGTTGATGAAGCCGATCGCCGCGCCCGCGGCAATGCCCGCCAGCATGGCCAGTACGATTGGGCCGCCCGCCCGTAAGATCATGCCTGTGGTGACCCCGCACACGCCCACAATAGAGCCGACGGAAAGGTCCATATGGCCCGACAGCAAAAGAAAGGTAAGGGGAATGGAGATCATGCCGATCTCAGATACCTGCCGCAGGATGTTGAACAGGTTGCCCACCGTCAAAAAATAGGGCGCGGCGAACCCGAACAGGATAAACTCAGCCGCGATGATGCCCGCCAAAAGCGTATACCGGCTTTTCAGAACAGGCAGAATCTTTGCACCCATCACATTTGCCTTTTCCATATCAAGACCTGCCTTTCTTCCGGCGGATCTGAAGGAGGTTGACCATCAGCGCCAGCAGGATCACCGCGCCGGTAATAAAGTCAAGCCAATATTCTGAGGCGTGAATCTGTACCAGCCCGTTTTTGATCATACCTAAAAGGATGGTGCCGAATACGGTGCCCAGCACCGAGCCCGCGCCGCCGAAAATGTTTGCCCCGCCGATGAGGGCCGAGCTCATGGTTTGAAACTGCATGCTGGTGGCGGCCGTGGCCGCCTGGATGCTGCCGAACATCGAGGCGAACAAAAGCCCCGCCAGGCCCAGCAGCAGGCCGTTGATCATATAGACCTTGATCTTTACCCGCGCGACGTTCAGCCCCATCAAAGAAGCCGCCTCACGGTTGCCGCCCACCGCGTATAAAAGCCTGCCGAAGGGCAGCCATTTCAGGCAGATGGCGAAGACCACGGCGATAAACACATACAGGAGGATGGGAACCGAGAAAAGCCCCCCTTTGCCTGAGCCGATGCGCAGAAAACCGTCGGTAAAATCCGTGATCCACTGCGAATTGGTGATCATGACCGCTATACCGCGGAAAATATTCATGGTGGCCAGCGTCACGATGATGTCGGGGATATGCAGTTTGACGATGAGAAAGCCGTTCAAGGCCCCCAGCGCCATGCCGATGAGCAGCGTCAGCGCCACGGTGACGGGTACGGGAAAGCCCATATTGTCCATCATACCCGCCAGCACGCCGCAAAGCGAAAGCAGGCTGCCTACCGACAGATCCATCCCGCCGATCATGATCACGATGGTCATGCCCAAAGCGACGATGCCGTTGATGGTGATCTGCTGGGCGATGACCGCCACATTGTTGAAGGTGTTGAAATTCGGCGCCATAAATGAAAAGCTCATGTATACCAGCAGGGTAAACAGGATGATCGGCACCTCTTTGCGCCCCGCAATGCGGAAAAACCCTTTTTTATTCTGCATCTGCCGCACCTCCCTGCTCTTCCTCGCCGCTTACCAGCGCCGCCGACAGCAGCGCCTTCTGATTTGCCTCTCCGCGGGTAAATTCACGGCTGACACGGCCGCCGTTCAAAACCAGTATCCGGTCGGACATCCCCAATATCTCGCCGATCTCAGACGAGGTGATGATGATCGCCAGCCCCGCACAGGCCAGCTCGCTGATAAGGGCGTATATCTCAGCCTTGGCGCCCACGTCCACCCCGCGGGTGGGGTCGTTCAAAATCAGCAGTTCGGGGTTTGCCGCCAGCCATTTTGCAATGACGATCTTCTGCTGGTTGCCGCCCGATAAAAACGTCACCTTTTGGGCGTCTCCTGCACACTTGACGCGCAGCTTTTTGACGTATTCGTCCACCATCGGCCGCTCACGGTCTTTTTGGATAAAGCCCGCTTTGCAAAGCCTGCGCACCACCGCCAGCGTCAGATTGAATTTGATGGAGAGCTGCTTGATGACGCCTTGACGGTGCCGGTCGGGCGGGACATAGGCGATATTGTTTTTTACGGCCGCCGCCGGGTTGCCCAGCCGTATCTCTCTGCCCTTCATAAAAAAGCGGCCCGAAGTATGCTTTACGATGCCGAACAGTGATTCCGGGCACTCTGTCGCGCCCGAGCCCACCAGCCCGTACAGCCCCAGTATCTCACCCCTGTGCACCTGCAGCGACAGGTCTTTTACCGTGTCGCCGTCGCTGAGATGCTGCACCTCAAATACCGTCTCACCGATCTCCGCCTCCATCTTTGGATACAGCACTTCGATCTCTTTGCCTATCATCTGGGCCACGATCTCCTGCTGGGTCGTCTCGCTTACTTTTGAGCAGAACGCCGTCACACCGTCACGCAGCACCGTGATATCGTCGCAGATCTCAAAAATCTCATTCAGCCGGTGTGAAACATATACAATGGCGACGCCGCGTTTTTTCAGCC
>JAUNTE010000044.1 GCA_030538855.1 Oscillospiraceae bacterium | reverse complement strand
AAAAAATGATCAGCAGGGCGACAAATCGTGATTTGAACATGTCTATAATTTCGTTTCTCCATGAAAATACCCCCTGATGTAGTCTGTTTTCCTACATCAGGGGGGTACTTTGTCACTGTCCGTTTTTCATGCACCTGTTCACAGCCGCATAGGGGATTTCTACTGCTCTTTTATTTATAGCGCCTGCGGATTTACGATATTGCGCCAATCCAGATCGCCCCGCTCCAAACCGTGGATAAGCACTTCGGCCGTGGCAATGTTGGTCGCAACAGGGATATTATGTACGTCGCACAGACGCAGTAAATTCATTTCATTGGGTTCATGGGGTTTTGCGTTGATGGGGTTGCGGAAAAACAGCAGAAGGTCGATCTCATTGCAGGCAATACGCGCCGCGATCTGCTGGTCGCCTCCGTGGCTGCCGGGCAAAAACTTTTGAATACCAAGCCCCGTAGCCTCTCCCACCAGCTTGCCGGTGGTACCTGTGGCGAGCAAGGTATGCTGGCTCAATATACGGCAATATGCAATGCAGAACTGTACCATCAATTCTTTTTTAGAGTCGTGCGCAATGAGTGCGATGTTCATACCTATATCACGCCTTTCCGTTCCGCCGCCGCGAAACATTCTCTTCTCTTTTTTATTTTTAGTACAGCGCAAGGGGCGCTGTCTCTCCCAAAATGCGGGCCGCTATATTTGCAAACACCTTCGCCGCAAGGCATCCCGCCGGCAGGGCTTCGCCTTTTGCAGCGGCCAGCTGTATCTCGGCCGCCTGCGGCACCACGCCTATCAGCTGCGCGCCCACCGTATCGATGCATTCGTCCAGATCCTGCACCGCGCTTTTTTTCAGCAGCTGCGCATCCACCTTGTTCAGTATAAGCCGCACCTCGCGCCGGGGTTGCTCAAACAGCTCGTCCGCCACGATCCTGCCGTCCCGCAGGGCCACCGGGTCAGGGGTCACCACCAAAAGCGCTGTCTCTCCCACTGAGGCCGCGGCCTGAAAAGCCGTGCCCATCCCCGCCGCGGTATCTATCAAAATAAAGTCAAAAAATCCCCGCATCTTGGCGCAAAATACAGAGAGCGACCCCGGCGGTATCTCTCCGCCGCTGTACGGGGCCGAGATCACCCACAGGTTTTCATACAGCGGGCTCTGCACTACGGCTTTATCTCCCTCGCAGCGCCCTGAGAGCACATCCTGGATATCATATACCGTCTTGCCGTATACCCCCGATATGATATCCACGCTGCGCAGGCCGCTGTCCAGCTCGATAACGAGAACTTTTTTGCCCCGGGCGGCCAGCGCGCTGCCTAAAAAAACAGCGACGGTACTTTTCCCGGTGCCGCCTTTACCAGATGCGATCATGATGATTTTTGCCGTCATGCAGTTTCCTCCGGCCCGCCCTTATCCGGCAGGGCATAGGCTGTTGCTTAATAGTATAGCACAAAAACTCAGCCGTCACAAGTGCTTATTATGTCTGGTTTCAACAAATTTTCAAGATACTTTAATGAACTATTACCAAGAAAGGCCGCGCAAACCGCCGCGGCCTTTCTTTTCATATCAAACTTTTTGTCTTTGCCGCAGCCCGGCGCGCCGTTTGCCGCCCTTCGCCGTCCCCGCGCCTGGGCTGAAACCGACGGGGCAAACCTTATAGTGCTGCGGTCTTTTATCAGCGGCTCTTCTCTTTTTAAAATCGTCTGAAAAATTTTGCGCCCGCATTCCGGCGGCGGCAGGCTTTTCAGCGCCGCTCGGCGCTTTTCGCTTTTACATATCCAGACGCCCACGTCCCTTTACCGGTTTTTTAAAAGCCGGTATCTCCGCCACCAAAGCTTTTTCGCCCTATGGCAGCAGCACACCGCTGGCCCGGGGCGCGGTGCTCTCCTCTTTACTTTGATAATACGCTTCAAAAACATCCCGCACCGTCAGGTCCAGCCAATAGCTGTTGCCGCAGTTTTCTATCACCACGCCAACCGCCAGTTCAGGCGTCACCTCTACCGCCGAGGGGTTTTCCGGGTCTTTTACCGGGCCGTAGGCCAACATGGTACAGTTGTATTTTTTCTCCTGTACCTGGGCGGTTCCCGTTTTACTGGCGATGGTATACCGGTAATCCCGCAGCACGTCGCGGTTGATGCCGTATTTGCTGGCCATCACCATGCCTTTTTCCACCGTCTCAAACGCGCCGTTGGCATTCTCCACCTGCGCCATCAGCTCGGCTTCAAACGTCACTGATTTTTCCGGGTCATAATCGTAGCTGTCCAAACCGCTGACAAAATGTGTTTTATACCTGACGCCCTTATTCGCCAGGCTGGCCGCGTAGGTGGCCAATTGCACAGGGGTCACGGCGGTGTCCATCTGGCCGATGGCCGCCTGCACCACATTGCCGGCCTGCCATTGGTCGCTGGTGGGGCTGTCGTTTTTCTTTTGGTTCTGGATGATCGCATCCCGTACCTCAGGGCTTGAAAGGTTGCCTGTTTCCTCCCCTACTTCCACGCCCGTTTTCACGCCCAGGCCCAGCTGGTTGGCCACGTCGTTGAATGCCTCGTACCCCAGTCTGCGGCCCACGTCATAAAAAAAGATGTTGCAGCTCACCTGCAGGGCGCGCACCACGTTGATCGGTCCGTCCACATGCAGGCATTTCGGGGTAAAGCCCACGTCGGCCCAGTAGGTGTAGGTGCCGGTGCAGTTTACCAGAGACTCCTCTTCGATCTCTCCTTTTAAAAGGCCCGTCAGCCCCACCGCCGTTTTAAATGAAGAACCCGGCCGGTAAAGCCCCATCAGGGCCCGGTTGAAAAGGGGCTTTTGCTCCATATTCAAATACTCATTGTAATTCGTTGACAATTTGTTCAGATCATAGGTAGGATAATTCGCCAGGGCCAGCACGCCGAAGGTCTGCGGATCAACCACGACGACAGAGGCCCCTTCGTTGCCCTCGGCCCCGTTTGTGCGGGCCTGAATATAGGCCATATTATCCTCCAGCGCCTTCTGCGCGGCGATCTGCAGGTCTTTATCGATGGTGGTGCGCAGGGTCTTGCCGGGCACCGGCTCTTTCACCACCCGGGTAGAAAGGATACTGCCGTCTTTTGCCCGCAAGATCTCCATAACGCCGTCTTTGCCGCGCAGCTGGTCTTCAAAAGCCTCCTCCAGGCCGCCCTGCCCAATGGTATCGTTCATGCTGTACGGGTTGTCGGCCCCCAGCTCTTTCAGCTTTTTCCACTGCTCGGCGGTAATGGGCCCCACCCTGCCCAGCACATGGGGCAAAAGGGCGCCGTCGGGATAATATCGGATGGATTCCTCCACCACATCCACACCCGGCATCTCCATACTGTGCTCTTTTACCGCGGTCACGGTACGGATGGACACGTCGCTGGCCAGAAGATACGGCGTTACGTTAGAGTACTCCCGCCGCTCCATCTCATATCTTATCCCCGCCACAATGCGCCGGTATTCGCCGGGCACGTTCTCCAGCTCATATTGCTCCGACATCCGGCCCCACACATTTTCCGCGGTCGCGTAATCCGCCAGATTAAAATGCTTTTTCAGGGCGGCTACATCGTCCTCGCGTCCTTCTAAAAATACATAGGGCTCTGTATTTGAAAGCGGGATATCCCCGTTCCAGTTCTCTCCGTTCTGCTGCAGCAGCTGCACCAGATCGACCAAAGTTTCGTTCAGCTTTTCAGACGGCAGATACAGCTTGTTCAGCTGCAGGTTATACCCCGCCCGGTTGGTGGCAAGGATATTGCCGTTGCGGTCGGTGATGTCCCCCCGCGCCGCCGGGATGGATACCCGGATGGTAGTCACCGCAGCCGCCTGCTCCAGATAATCGTCGCCGTTTACGATCTGGTAATCGAGCAGGCGGTAGACAAACACCCCGACGATCAGCAGCAGCAAACCGCCGAAGACCAATACCCGGTGCAAAAGGATCTTTGCCGCCCGTTCCTCTTTTTTCATGGTCTTCCCCCTTTCGCCGCCGGTTTTTTCCGCCGTGCAATTCCGCCCCGTCCCTCTGCATCCCCGCCTTTCTGCGGGCGGGGGGCCTACTCAAGCACAAAACGTTTTTGTATCTTTTTCAAAACCCACAGCTGCGGCGCCAGCCATACTGTTGACCAGATGCAGGTGGGCAATATCCATTTAAAATAATAAGAGGCCGCGCCCCCGTAACGGTACAGCACATAGCCCAGCAGAAAATCGAACCCTGTGATCAGCAGCAGCGCCAGCAGGGTAAAGGCCATCATATTAAAATAGCTGCACCTGAAAAACAGGCTGACGGCCAGCCCTGTAAAAAAGCACGCCGCCATCAGCCCCAGCGCAAAAAAGCCGGCTGTACGGCCCGCGGCCATATCCCACAAAAGGCCCCCAAGCGCCCCTATCAGCGCGCCGCCAAATTCGCCCTCCAGCCCCGCCACCGCAATGCAAAGCGGCACTACCAGCACCGGCTTCACCTCGGGGGCGATCTGCAAAAAGCCGGGCGTCTGCTGAAGCACAAAACTCAGCATCAAAAGCAGGATATAACACGCCCATTTCAGCGCGCGTGTCAGATTGCGTTTTCTCCAGTCGTTCATAAAAGCCTCTTTCCGGCTCAAAAGTCCGTGATGACGAACACCATGGTGATGGTGGAAATATCCACCGTGGGACGAAGGACCGCGTACATGCTCTTCCCGCTCGATTCAGGCCGCACATCCTCTACCGTGCCCAAAATCAGCCCTTTGGGAAAAATGCCGCCGTAGCCTGTCGTCACCACAATGTCGTTTTCTGTTGTCAGCGTCTCTCTCGGCAGGTACGAAAGCGCCAGTTTCCCCTCCTGGGCCAGCTCCGCCGTGCCCGCCGCAGTGCCGATGTCCCGGGTGCGGCTGACGGTACAGCCGATATTGACGCGCGGGTCCAGCACGGTGATGACCTTCGCATAATTCGGGCCGGTTTCCAGCACCTTGCCCACCACGCCCTCCGGGCAGATAACCACGTCGTTCACTTCTATCCCGGCGTTTTCTCCCTGGTCAATGGTAAAAGAATAGTATTTTTCCAGCGGGTCTCGCCCGATGACCGACGCCGACACCTGGGTGAACGAACGGTTTTCCTCCTGCAGCTGCAAAGTTTTGCGGTACATCTCGTTTTCGGCCTTGTATTGGTCGTATTCTATCAGCTGCTGGCGCAGCCGGACGATCTCTTCCTCAAGCCGCTCGTTTTCCGCCGCGATCTCATCTGCCTGTGCAAACTTTTCAAAAAAACCTGAGATCCCGCCCGAGACGGCCGCTGAAAATCTTTGTACCGGCACTAAAACAGCGTTCAGCAGTTCCTGCGGCGCGTTTGAAAGGCGGCCATTCGCGGCTGCGTAAGTCATGATACCGGCCAGCAGCACCGCTACACAGACCAGTATTTTAAATTTCAAACTTGAGAAAAACTCCCGCACGGCTCATGCCTCCCGTCGTCTTTTCTTTATTTTCAGCTGGGATGAAAGCGCCCGGCGTATTTCATCTTTATCATGTTTATGATGAAAAAAGCCTTGCATGGCCCCGTCCCTTTTTGCAAGCCCGCCGTTTTCGTGTAAAGGCGGCATGGCGGCCCCTTAAAGATCCGCCATCTTCCTTCAGGCGCGCCATAACCGCTTCGGGCGGGGCATCTTTCCGCTTTTACCGCCTTTTGCCTGCATACGCCGTTTTTTGCGGCAGGCCGTTGTCTCGGCCTTGGCCCCGGGGCTGTTTCCCTGTTCCTTCGTCCGTCTTTCCGCCCGCCGCCCTTTTGCCGTTTTCTCTCCGAAAAAGCTTCTCTCACAAAATCAAAAGCCGCCTTTTCCCCTGTTTACACACAGCCTTGCCGCAGCCCATATCGCCTTTTCTCTAAATATGCCCGCACCCTGCGGCGCGGGGACGGCCCTTCCGCAGGCTGAAACGGCCATACCAACCGGCCCGTTTTTGTCATCACCCGCGGCGCAGGAACTTTTGAAAGCGGGCGGCGCGGGCAGCCCCAAAGCAGCGCTGTTCAAGGCCGCCCACTGGCCATCCGCGTCACAGCCGCCAGCCGGGCCACTGCGGCCCGGGGTGGTAAAACCTATTTTTCAAGAGGGGCCTCGGCCGCTTGAGGCAAACGCTTTTTTCCCGCAATAGCAGCTGGGCCTTATTTTACGCAGACGAAATAAAACAAGCAAACCCGGCCCGTACGGCAATACGGGCCGGGCGCAGACGCTTCAGCTTACAGAAAGGCGCTTTTTCAGCTGGTCAAGCGCCCCCGGCAGAAGACGTTTTTATTTTCGCCTTCGTCAAAGCCAAAACCGGCGCCGTCTTTTAAAATTTCCGCTCGGCGTCGGCGCAAATCTCACTCAGCAGCTCTACGTTATCCAGTACCTTGCCGGTCCCCGCCGCCACACAGTCCAGCGGCTCCTCCGCCACATGCACGTCGATGCCGGTCTCATTGTTGATGAGCTGGTCAAGCCCGCGCAGTAAAGCGCCGCCGCCCGTCAGGGTGATGCCGTGGTCGATGATGTCGGCCGACAGCTCGGGCGGGGTGCGTTCCAACGTCTCTTTGATGGCGTCTACAATAGAACTTACCGGCTCCTCCAGCGCCTCGCGGATCTCTTCGCTGCGGATGCTGATGTTCTGCGGCAGGCCGTCCACCAGGTTACGGCCCTTGATGCTCATATTCATCTCTTCATCCAGCTTGTAAGCGCTGCCGATCTCAATTTTGATAAGCTCGGCGGTACGTTCGCCCACCAGCAGGTTGTATTTGCGTTTGATATAGGCAATGATGGCCGCGTCAAATTTGTCTCCGCCCACGCGGACGCTTTTGCTTGCCACGATGCCCCCCAGCGAGATCACAGCCACCTCGCTGGTGCCGCCGCCAATGTCTACCACCATGCTGCCGGTGGCCTCTTCAACAGGCAGCCCCGCGCCTATAGCGGCGGCCATAGGCTCTTCCACGATCATCACCTGCTTGGCCCCCGCGTTCATAGCCGCTTCACGCACGGCGCGGCGCTCTACCTCGGTAACGCCGGAGGGGATACAGATGATGATACGGGGCCGGAAGACAACGCCCGACCCGCACACCTTTTTAATAAAGATACGCAGCATACTTGTCGTAATATCAAAATCGGCAATCACGCCGTCCTTCAGCGGGCGTACCGCCACAATGCTGCCGGGGGTACGGCCAATGACCTCTTTTGCCTCGTGCCCCACATAGCGCACGGTATCCGTTTTGGTCTCAACGGCCACCACGCTGGGCTCGCGCATGATGATGCCTTTGCCCTTCATAAATACCAGCGTATTCGCGGTACCAAGGTCGATACCGATATCTTTATTAAACATATTTTTCGACTCCTTATTTTCATTTTCCGTCCCCTGAAAGAGCGGTTCATTTTCCCCATCCTGCCGTTTTATATTCCGGCGCGTACCGCGGCCTTTGGCCGCGGTGGTCTCTTTCTCTCTGCGGCCGCCTCTGCCTCTGCGGCGGGTTTTAAACTTTGGCGCGGTACTTTTTGGTGCGGCGCAGCTGTTTTTCTGTTCTCCTGTGTAAAACCGTCCGGGCTTTTCAGCCTTTTTGCAGCCCGCCAAAACGCCCTTCGGCCTTCAGGCCCCAACGTTTTGCCGTCTTTTCCATCGCAGGCAAAAAGGCCTTTTGGGCAGCCCCTGTTCTTCACCGCTTAAAACGGTTGGCAGGGACAGCTTTGAAAAAACAGCCGCTGTTTTTTTATTATAACCGTTTTTCAGATGATTCTCAACTTTTCCGACAAATTTTCCGAAAAAAATTCAGTCATTTTCACAGATTTTCAAAAGCGCGGCGTAAAGGCTTGAGACGGGCAGCCCCATCACATTGAAATAACAGCCCTCGATGCGGGGGATAAACCTCGCCGCCCAGCCCTGGATACCATAGCCGCCCGCTTTGTCATAGGGTTCCGGCGTATCCAGATACGATTCCAGCTCTCCGTCCGGTATTTCGGCAAACCAAACCCGGGTCGTCCCGGTAAAACGTTCCTCTTTGGCCCCCCTGCGTATACACACCCCGGTATGGACGAGATGCGCCCCGCCTGAAAGGGCGCGCAGCATCCCTTCGGCCTCCCGGCGGCTGCGGGGCTTTTCAAACACCCGGCCGCCGCAGTCCACCACCGTGTCGCAGCCGATCACCGTCTCACCGGGAAAACGCGCCCACACCGCCCTGCACTTGCCGCAGGCCAGCTTCAACGCTCTTTTCCTTGGGTCCGCTTCCGCCTCGGCAGCCTCGTCAAAATCCGCTTCGCAGACGGTAAAATCCTTTGTGATAAGGCTTAAAAGCTCTTTTCTGCGCGGAGAGGCCGAAGCCAGTATCAGCCCCATCCCATCACCTCCAGCGAGAGCGGCCGTACAGCCACATGGCCACGCCCACCGTGATGATCTGCGCAACGTTGATGCTGAGTGAAAAGCCGAACGTGACGTCCAAAATCGCCAAATCGATGCTGCCGGCTGAAATACCCACGCTCTCACCGTAACTCAGCCAGCTTAAAAACGGCACCCCCGCGCACAGCCGGGCAAGCACCGCCCCCAGTATGATACCCGCCAGCAGATAGAATAAAAACAGCAGGTTCTTTTTCCATTTCGTCATATCTTTTCCTCACACGTTTTTATAATACAGCCCCCGGGTATACTCATCGTAACATTTTTTTCCGGCACGGAACTGTTTCATCACCTGCACCGCCCATTCGGGCCTGTCCCCGGTAAAATAAAGCACCAGATAATCGCAGGGCAGTTCCTGCTGCCGGTCTCCCAGCCATAAGGGCACCGGGTTATATATCTCACGCGCGCCCCCACGGCAGCGCAGCGGCAGCATCCTGCCTTTTCGGTCAAGCAGCACGCCTCCGCGCTTGCGGCATTTTTCGCAGCTGGTGACGTTGTGCAGCGGGCAGGCCCGCATCAGCATCAGCGGCACCTTTCCGTAAGCGATCATCCCCGTCTGCACCCCACAGCTGATAAACGAGGCGGCCCCCACGTTTATTTCAGGTGACAGGGTGATGCGGCTGATACCGGCGTCCTTCAGCGTCTTTGCGGCAAGTGGGTTCACCACGTTCAGCCCAAACCCCGCGCTGATCTCGCCTTTTCCCCGCAGCAGGGGCAGATGCCCGATGTTGTTGGCCTCAAAGCGGGTAAAACCCAGCTCCGCGGCCTGTTCTATCTGCTTTTGCAGGCCCTCGTCCCCGCCAAAGGTGCCCCGCGGCAGCTCTAAAATGGTATCCGCGCGCAGGTCGGGCGATATTTCCGCCGCCCGCTCCAGCGGCAGATACCAGCCGTCCAGCCATTTTTTTGCGTCCCTCGGCATGTTGTCCGGCTGGTCAAACCGGGCGTACAGCTTTTTTGCCGCGGGCACGGCCCGTTCCTCCAGCTTCAGCTCATAGCTTCTGGTGGGCAGCGGCCAGGTCTTTTCCCGCAGCTGCAGCAGCCCTTCCAGCGCGCTGTGGCGCAGCTCGTTCACTGCGGCCAGCGGCAGATAGCTGTTCTCGGGCAGTTCGATCTTCAGTTCCCGTATATAAAACGGGGTCCCTCCCGTTTTTCGCAGGCTTTTTTCAGCCGCCTCAGGGTAATTGGCGGCCCGTGCGCGGCGGACAGGCGGCTCCGCTTTTTTCTCCACCGTATTGCGCCCGTCCGTCACCTGTAAAAACGTCCCCGTCTTCCCACAGGTAAATTTCATGTCCACCGGCGTAAATTGTCCGGGCCGCCGGTACAGCGCCCGCACGGCGGGCAGCGCCGCGCGGGTCTTGGCCGCGTCCTCGGCCCCGCGCACGCCAAACAGGTCTTTCCCCCGGCTGCCGGTGTAATAGGCACTGGTAAAATCCCCGCGTGAAAAAAGGGCTTTCAGCCGCTCTTCATCGTATTCCTCTCCCCTTAATACGCGGCGGCAGGCGTCCACCACAGCCGCAGCGTATTCGGGGCTGCGCAGCCGCCCCTCTATCTTGACGCTGGCCACCCCCATAGCGCGCAGGCGGCCCAGCTTTGGCAGCAGCGATTGATCGCGCAGGCTGAGATGATAACATCCCTCGCTGGAGGGCGGTTTTTTCATCCCCGCCCCCACGGCCGCATAGGGCAGGCGGCACGGCCCCGCGCACATGCCCCTGTTGCCGCTGCGCCCGCCCAAAAAGGCGCTGAGCATACACTGTCCCGATACCGACATGCACAGCGCCCCGTGTACAAACACTTCTGTCTCCAAACCGCCCTCACGGGTGATGACGCCGATCTCGTTTTGGGTGAGCTCACGCCCTAAAATAACCCGTGAAAACCCCAGTTCCTTCAATGCGGCCGCGCCGCCCACCGTCGTCACCGAGAGCTGGGTCGAGCCATGCAGCGGCAGCTCCGGCACGATATGGCGGCACAGCGCGGCCACCCCCAGGTCCTGCACGATGACCGCGTCCGCCCCCGCCCGGGCGACGGCCTCCACCATACGCGCAGCCTCGCCCAGCTCCTGCGGGAATACCAGGGTATTCAGCGCCACATAAACGCCCGCGCCCCGGCCGTGAGCAAAAGCCACCGCCTTTTCCAGCGCCTTTGGGGCAAAATTCCCCGCGCCGCTTCGGGCGTTAAAGCGCTCTAAGCCCAGGTAGACGCAGTCGGCCCCCGCTTCCACAGCGGCCCGCAGCATCTCCTCGTCACCGGCCGGGGCCAGTATCTCTATCCCCTGCCGTGCCCAGCGTAAAGCGCCGCTCATGATTCGTCACGGGTATAGCCCAGCTCACGGCGCAGCCGTTCCAGCTCATACTTTGCGTCGGATAAAGCGCGCCGCGCCTCCTCCGCGTCCATTTTGGCCTTGGCGGCGTCCTCCAGATAATCCTTGATCTGGGCCCGCATATTGTCGGCGCCGTTACTGGCCTTCTCTTTTTCGTCCATATAGCCCAGCGCCGCCAGCACCGCCGCCGTCGTCACGCTGGCCGCGGGGTTCTGGTCTAAAAACGCACACATCTCTTCGTCCAGCTGTTTTGCCAGCCCCTGCACATATTCTTCGCTGTCGGTAGAAGCGATCACATATTCGCTGCCGCAGACGCGGATCCTGATCCGGTTCGCCGCCATACTCCACAACCTCTTTTCTTTTTTCATCCAAAGCGGGCCCCGCCCGCGCTCTTTTTTCTTTTGGCGCAGCGCTTTGCCATTGGCTGTATTTCCGGCCTTTTTTGCCGCCGCAGGCCCGCGGCGGCATAAACGCGCGCATCTGTTTTTATTATAGCGAAAGGCCGTCTCAAAAGTAAAGCGGATTCCATGAATTTTTCCTTCGCGGCACAAAAGCTTTTAAAATCTTGCATTGCAACAGAAAATAACAAAAGGTTCTTAGTTGAATCGCGCGTCTTTTTAGAGTATACTAATTTTATACTAACTTGAATAACGACAGCCGGACGCCGCATGGGTATGTCCTGAGGCGCCCGGCGAAGCGCGCGCTGAAAGGCGTTTTTACGCCCCGCGCGTTTTTACAGAATAGGAGTGGATTTTTTGTTGAACGAAACCGGTTATTCCAAAAAAGATTTTGACGCTTTGCTGAAAAACAAATTGTACAGTGAATTTTCAGTGGATATCGACAACGCAACCAACACCCAGATATACCGGGCTTTAGCGCTTATCTTACGCCAGATCATGAGCGCCCGCCGCAAAAGCTTTATCTCAAAAACTTATGGTGAAAACGGCAAACAGGTCTATTACCTGTGTATGGAATTTTTAATGGGCCGAAGCCTGAAAAACAACCTCTACAATTTAGGGCTGGAGAAAATAGCCGAAGAGGCGTTGAGCGAGGCCGGCGTCAAACTCTCCTCCATCTATGACGAAGAGCCGGACGCGGGGCTCGGCAACGGCGGCCTTGGCCGTCTGGCGGCCTGTTATCTTGACGGCATGGCCTCCACCTGCATCCCCGGCACGGGATATTCCATTTTGTACGAATACGGCATTTTTAAACAAAAGATCGTGGACGGCTGGCAGCAGGAGAAAGCCGACAACTGGCTGCCAGGCGGCGGCGTCTGGCTCAAGCGCCATCCTGAGCAGGCCATCGAGGTGCGCTTTGACGGCGACATCGACGAGAGCTGGGACGACGGCTTCCACCATGTCACCCATAAAAACTACACCACGGTGATGGCGGTGCCAAGCGATATGTACGTCTCGGGCTATGACGCCAAGGGCGTATCAAAACTGCGCCTGTGGGAGGCAAAGGCCCCCAGCCTGGATATGGACTCTTTCAACCGGGGCGACTATGACAGCGCCATGAGCCGCAGCGCCAACGCCGAGCTGATCAGCAAGGTGCTGTACCCCAACGACAACCACATCGAGGGCAAAATTTTACGTCTGCGCCAGCAGTATTTCCTCTCCGCCGCCTCTATCGGCGACATCGTGCAGCAGCATTTGGCCCAATACGGCACGCTGGACAATCTGTCCGACAAAATCGCCATCCAGCTCAACGACACCCATCCCACGCTGGCCATCCCTGAACTTATGCGTATCCTTTTGGACGACTGCGGCCTCGGGTGGGAGAAAGCTTTCGACATCTGCCAGCGCACCTTCGCCTACACCAACCACACCGTTATGAGCGAAGCGCTGGAAAAATGGAGCGTGGATATTTTCCGCAAAACGCTGCCCCGCATTTTTGAGATCGTCAAAGAGATGGACCGTCAGGCCCGGATGGCGTTTGAAAAAGCCTTCCCCGGCGATCAGGGCAAGATCGACTATATGGCCATCATCGGCGACAATCAGGTGCGGATGGCCAATATCTGCTGCTTCACCTGCCATTCCATCAACGGCGTCTCCAAGCTGCACAGTCAGATCATCAAGGACGACGTGTTCCACGATTATTTCCTGTTCAGCCCCTACAAATTCAAAAACGTCACCAACGGCATCGCCTACCGCCGCTGGCTCTTACAATCGAACCCCGGCCTCACCGCCATGCTGGAGGAGACCATCGGCCCCGAGTTCAAATACAACGCCGCGGCACTGAAAAAGCTGGAGGCTTTCAAAGACGATAAAGCCGTGCTGAAAAAGCTGGGCGACATCAAGCTGCAAAACAAACGCGATTTTGCCGCCCACCTGCAAAAGCTCACCGGGCAGGTCATTGACCCTGAGAGCATTTTTGACGTACAGGTAAAGCGCCTGCACGAATATAAGCGCCAGCATTTGAACGCGCTGCACATTTTATATCAGTATCTGTGGCTGAAAGATAACCCCAATGCCAATTTCGTCCCCAAAACCTATATCTTCGGGGCAAAGGCGGCGCCGG
>JAUNTE010000335.1 GCA_030538855.1 Oscillospiraceae bacterium | reverse complement strand
AAAGCACTCTCGGATATTTTTATCCGTATGCTGGACGATTTGAAATTTCGGGAAATCGCCTCTATTGAACAGATCAATACCGGCGTAGGGGCAACCAAGGCAAAATCAAAAAAAATGTATCATATGATCTTGCTGGTGAAAAATCAGGTGGGGCTCAAAAACTTATACCGGCTTATCAGCAAAGCCCATGTGGAACACTTTTATAAAAAGCCGCGTATTCTGCGCAGTGAGCTGAACCAACACCGGGAGGGCATTTTGATCGGCAGCGCCTGTGAAGCCGGAGAGCTTTTCAGGGCGATGGTAAGCGGGGCAAGCTTTGACGAGCTTTGTTCTATCGCCTCTTATTATGATTATTTGGAAATTCAGCCGATCGGCAACAATATGTTTATGCTGCGGGAAGGCATGGTGGACAGTATCGATGCGCTGCAGCAGTATAACAAGACGATCCTTCGCATTGCGGACAAACTGGGAAAGCTGTGCGTGGCAACCGGTGACGTGCATTTTCTTGACCCGGAGGATGCGGCGTACCGCGCCGTCTTGATGGCGGGACAGGGATTTAAGGACGCGGACAATCAGGCGCCGCTTTATTTCCGTACCACGGCGGATATGCTGGCGGAATTTTCATATCTGGGTGAAGAACGGGCCTATGAGGTGGTAGTGGAGAACCCGGCAAAAATAGCGGATATGATCGACGGCAGTATCCGCGCAATTCCCAAGGGGACTTTTACCCCCACCATTGAAGGGGCAGATGAATCTTTGCGCCGCGATACTATGGAAAACGCAAAAGCCCGTTACGGAGACCCACTGCCGGAGCTTGTGGAAAAAAGATTGACGCGGGAGCTGGATTCGATCATCAAACACGGTTTTGCGGTTTTGTATGTCATTGCTCAAAAGCTGGTGCGAAACAGTGAAGAACATGGCTATCTGGTGGGGTCCCGTGGCTCTGTGGGTTCCTCGGCGGTAGCGCATTTCTCCGGCATTTCAGAAGTAAACAGTTTACCGCCGCATTATCTGTGCCCAAAATGCAAGTGGAGTCAGTTTTTTGAAAAGGGAGAAGTGGCGGACGGATTTGACCTTCCTGATAAAAAATGTCCGGTATGCGGAGAAAAATTGATCGTGGACGGACATGACATTCCGTTTGAAACCTTTTTGGGTTTTGACGGCGATAAAGAACCGGATATAGACCTGAACTTTTCAGGAGAGTATCAGTCGGAATCACACCGCTATACCGAAGAGCTTTTTGGAAAAGAGTTTGTTTTTAAGGCGGGAACCATCTCCGGTTTACAGGATAAAACAGCTTACGGGTATGTAAAAAAATATTTGGATGAACGCAGCCAAGTGGTAAATAAAGCTGAGGAAAACAGGCTGAGTATCGGTTGTACCGGTGTGAAGCGCACAACGGGCCAGCATCCTGGCGGTATGGTAGTGGTACCCTCCGAGCATGAAATTTATGATTTCTGTCCTATCCAACATCCTGCCGATGATAAGGACAAAGGCGTTTATACCACTCATTTTGAGTTTAAGCATCTGCACGACACGTTGCTGAAACTGGATGAGTTGGGGCACGACGTGCCTACCATGTATAAACATCTGGAGGATATGACGGGCATTAAAATGGACGAGGTGCCCATGAATGACCCCAAGGTGATCAGCCTGCTTACCTCTACCGCGGCGCTGGGCATCAAGCCAGAGGATATTGGCAGCGAAACAGGCACTTTTGGCATCCCGGAGCTTGGCACGAATTTTGTCCGTAATATGCTGATCGAGGCGCAGCCAAAAACATTTTCAGACCTGATTCAAATATCCGGCCTTTCTCATGGCACCGACGTGTGGAACGGCAACGCGCAGGATTTGATCCATGACGGCGTCTGCACGATTTCAGACGTGATCGGTACCCGTGACAGCATCATGATCTATCTGCTGCACAAAAACGTAGAGCCAAAAGCCGCTTTCACGATTATGGAATTGACGAGAAAAGGCAAGGTGGCGAAAAGTGGATTTCCAGAAGGCGTTGAGGATATGCTGCGCGAACACGACGTGCCGGATTGGTATTTGGAAAGCTGTAAAAAAATCAAGTATATGTTCCCCAAAGCGCACGCCGTCGCGTATTTGATCGCCGCGATTCGTCTGATGTGGTTTAAGGTTTATCACCCGCTGGAATTTTACGCGACTTATTTTACCGTACGCGGAGAAGATATCGACTATGAGGCTGCGGTAGGCGGCTTTTCAGTGGCAAAAGCGCACATGAAAGCAATCATGGACAGGCCAAAGGAAGAAAAAACAGCAAAAGATGAAGATACGCTGGTCAGCCTGCAGATCGTCTGTGAAATGTTGGCGCGCGGTTATGAATTTGCCCCTATCGAGCTTGGCAAAAGCGAAGCAAAACGTTATATGGTGGAAGACGGAAAAATCAGGCTGCCTTTTATGGCGATGAAAGGTATTGGAGAGGCGGCCGCCCATTCTTTAGAAGAGGCGGGAAAACACGCCGCCGACTATATTTCAGT
>JAUNTE010000043.1 GCA_030538855.1 Oscillospiraceae bacterium | reverse complement strand
TAAAAGCATTTCTTTTAAGTGCCACGATATGGTTTATTCAGAGGCTTGCTTCTTCTGTTCATCAACAATTAAATATTCCTTCAGGCGTTTCAGCATTTCGGCTTTCCCATCATCTGTAAGCCGAGAGAAAAAGCGCACCAGCAGCTCATATTGCTCTATTTTTTCTGGCGCGGCATCATATCTCATCATAGTGAAGATCACAGATTGCAGCATGGTTTCCACCGCGTTGGTGGCGGCGCGCTGAGTCGTCTGAGCCGCTATTAAAAGCTGCTCTTTAAAGGACGAAAAAGTATATGCCAGCAAATCCAAGCCCTGATCTGCAGCCTCCTGATTGCGCAGAAAAAGATCCCGATCTATTTCTCCATGCAGATATTCTCCGCTCACATGAAAAAAGCGTTCCAAGGCAGCCATCGCTTTGGAATCAGGTTCTCTAAAGCCGTATTCATAATTTGATAAAGCCGAAGCACTTAGCCCGGTTTTTTCAGATAATTCTTTTACTGTTGACCCAGCATCTTTTCGTAGTTCACGAATACGGTTGCCAATCGGAGAATTGCGATTTCTGACCATCGTTCCCAACCTCTCAAACAGCGTGACTTTATGATATCAGATCCTTACGGCAATTGCTTCAAATGAAATAAAAAAGCTTCTTTGCTTACTTCAAATGAATGACTATAGCCGTCGCAAAAGGTCTGCTTTTCCATCCGTAAACAGGCCGCCCCAAGGCAGATGTAAAAAACGCCGCAGGCCGCTTGCCCCTTTCGCCCCTGTTCACAAAAAGCCCCGGCGGCTTCATGCCCCTGCGTAAGGGCCCTTTCCGCCCTATGCCCTCGCCCCACCGCTGGCCCTTGCCACTGCGCCTGCTTACGCGCGGTAAAAAGAAAAAACGAGGCCTTTCTAAACGGGCTTTCCCACGCATAAAGTCTCGTGTGTTTTTTTGAAACGGACTCTCCACGCGTAAGGTCTCAAATCCGTTTGAAGGCCGCACCGGGGCGTCTGCGCAGATTTTCTGGCTTTGCAGGGGCAGTTCTTTTTCCCGATGTGTAAAACCTTTGCGCCCCTGTTGTCTTGAATACGCCGCATACCAAAGCCGTCAGTCTCAGGCCGGTACTTTCTATTCCGCCCCGTCATGAAAAAGGGGGCTTTTTATTTGGGCAGGCAGTCAAAACCTTCGGCTGTGCCAAAGGTAAGCGCAGGCCTCTTTGGAGTTTATTATCTGATGGACCTATAGTCTCATCAGATTCCTTTCGCTTGGATAGAGCGCCCTCCTGTTATTAAAATAGCGATAAGGCGTCCCCCTATTTGCCATTGCAATGCCCACTTTTATTTTTCTGCCGATTTTTAACAGTTCCTCACTTTATTCGGATATTTTTTTCTGGGCATAGCGAAAGCTTTGAAAGCACCGGCAGTGCCGGTGGTTTTCTTCTACAATCAAAACCTTCGGCTGTGCCAAAGGTAAGCGCAGGCCCTATAAAGGCCTGTTACCGGCAGGCATCTCAAGACGCGCCGAAATATTTTCATCTGCATCGCTTGCCCTGCCGCTGTTAAAACAGCAATATCCTTTCTGCCGGAGATTTCTTAAAAGCAGAAGACCGCTGTTGGTCAGCCCGCTTGACGCTTGACGCGAAAACTTTTTACGCAGTACCCTCCACCGGCACTGCCGGTGGTTTCCGCATTTAAAAAGAGGGAAAAAGGGGCGTCGTTTACACAAGACGGCTCTTTTGCTTTGCAAAAATCTGCTTTTGTGCGTTGCTTTCGCCCCGCAGGGCAAACGGCGGCAGCAGGCAAGGTCATTTGCCGGGCCCTATTACAAAAAATAAGGCCCCGGCATAGCCGGGGCCCTGTTTTTCTATCGTTTATGCCTCTGTTTGGATACCAAGTTCTTTCGCCCAATCGTCAAAACGGTTCATCACTTCGTCGTAGGTCTGGCTGGTGATAGAGGGCATTTTTGATTTTCCCCACGCCGCCTGCGCTGCGTCAAAGCCCTTGATAACCGCGTTTTTCAGGGTGTCAAATTTGCTGGCGTCGCCGCCGGAAAGCGCTTTCGCCATATCCATAATGCGGGTGGCTACGGCATTTACGCCCCATTCGCCGTCCTCTGCGATGGAAGCCGCCGCTTTCGCGCTGTCAGAGCCGCCCACTGTAAAGTTTTTCCCGAACATATTTACATTGGATTTCTGGCCCTGCTTGGTCAGCATGCTCTCCAGCATTTTCTGGAAGGACGCCGTGCGCGCCGCCTCCATATCCCGCAGCTCTTCGCTGGTCAGCTTGGTGCGCCCCAAAGTTTGGGGAGAATAGGTCACATTCGTACTCTCTGTAGAATGCACAAATGAATCCTGTTTTCCATCCACCGCTTTTTCGGCTTCTTTATCCGTTGCGGCGGCCTCTTGCTTTTCAGCGCTTTTTGCCGCTACTTTGTTCAGCAGCTCCTGCTGCGTCGCATAGGCGTTCGCTGTCCCGATCCCTGCTACTGCCATTGGTATCTCCTCCGTTTCTATCCTGTTCAAATGCGCCAAAAAACGGCCCGCCGCTTTTTTAAAGACGGCGCCCGCTTTTAAAGCGCTTGCTTCTTTGGGGGGCATTCAGGCGTCCGGCCAATCCCCGCCCTTTTCTCTTTGCCTGATGCAAAAGAGGTTTCACTATATATATCGCCATGTAAAATACAAATTTAAGCTTTTGTACCGTTTTTATTTTTTCTTGCCCCACGCAGCACCTTTTCAGCAAAGTTTACCGCCTGAGCGATGTTTTCAACGCCAAAATCAGAAGCGTCCACCATAAGCCCCGCAGCCGTCAGCTCTACGCGATAACATTTCGCCTCTCTGTCTCCCTCTTCGGCCAGCCGGGGCGCAAAAACGGCGGGCAAAAGCTCCTCCTGTGCTTTTTTCAAAAACTGCGGCGCTTTACGTCTCGCGGCGGCCAAAACCCTGTGCAGATACACTTCAAATTGGGCGTCCTGCGGCGAGATCTGCAGCAGCATACGGGTAAACGCCTTTTCCATCGGTATTTTTTCTTCCTCTTCCGGCTTCATAACGCCGTCTGCCATCAGCCGAAAAGCAGAAGAATATACCAGCCGCTGGTCATTCGTGGTAATGGGTATCTCCCGTTCTTTTTCCGACACATACACTTCTCCGCAGGAGGGGACGTCCCGATACTTCGACGTCCCGGCGCCCTCGTTTCCGCCGATGGAGAGGCTGGACATCCCGGCCAACGTCAGCGGCATCCCGATCTGATAAATATCTTCATATAAAAGCAGGTTTTGTATCCCCATATAAATATCCTGCGAGGTTCCGTTCCACAAATGGCCCGTGCACTCCAGCAGCGTTTTCAGGTAACGGCGCCGAAAGCCTGAGTTGATGTACATAACCGGCGTCCAATACATCCCCTGCGGCTCAGCAAGCAGCTGCAAAAGCGCCGATTCACAGCTGTACCGTGTCAGCGGCACGGCCTCCTCACCCATCTGCGCCGGTATCGACAGCTGGTTTCTCTGGGCGGGGTTCACAAAATCCGGCCATACATAAAGCCCCCGGGGCCAGAAAAATATCTCTTCTCCCGGCAGTTTCTTCATACTGGCCTCCAGATACTCCAGCGCCCAGGGCAAAATGCCGTCGTCTGAGCCGATAGCCAGCACAAATTCTCCCCGCGCCTGCAAAAAAGCGTACTCAAAGCTCGCCGTCAAATCCATCGGAAAAGGAACGCGGCAGTACCTCAGCCGGGGCTCGTCCATCTCGCGGCACAGCTTCTCTACCCCGTCGTCCTTTACCGAATTATCGCTTACAACAACTTCAAAACTTCCTTTATAAGTCTGGTCAAAACAGGTCTTCAGGGTATCGCGCAGCGTCCGGGCCGAATCCCGCGCGGGTATCACGATGGAAAAATCGCATTGCGCCGGCGCCTCTATGGCTTTTTCAACGTCAAAGCCATAAAACGCGCTTTTATACGCCGTATAGCCGCCCAACGCCGCAAATCCCATTTGTTCCTCCACAAACGGGTCTTCATACGGAGAAAGCCGCCAAATCAGGTTTTTAAAACAAGAGGTCTGATACTGTAAACATTCAAGGCCTTTGTTTTTACCCAGTAAAAAGGCCGCCTGGTATGGCCTGGCCAACGTATCGATCAGCAGCGTCTCATTACCGGCTTGCATCCCGTCCGCAAAGCGCCCCAGCACCGGGCGGTACAGGGTGGCTATGCCATGGTCCTGCGCGTTTGCAAGGCTGATCTCCACCGTTTTCTCCAAAAGCGCCGGGTCCTCCAGCTCGCAGTCTACGGGTTCTCCTATCCAGTATACCGGTTTTCCTAAAAGGTACAGGGCCAGGGTGACGGCCTCGGTGCTCAAATCGGCGCAGGGGTGCCCGTCGTCTACAAAAAAGAAAAACGCCGCCCCTTCTTTCGAGAGCCACGACAGCAGATACTGCCGGTTTTTGATAAAAAGCGTCTTTTCCTCCGCAGGTAAAAAAGAGGGTTCTGGCTCGCACAAAAGCGAAAATACCGCCGCCTGCGTCAGCCGCCTCTCCTCAAAATAAGCACGGTACAGCTTTTGACGAACGTCTGGGTCCTCCGGCCGCTGTAAAAACGCTTCCTCCAAAGCCGGCAGGGCCGATACGCTCCCGGCGCCCTCGTCCCGTCCGGGCTGAAAGTGCAGGGCCCCGGCGGCCCACTTTTCAAAAACATGCAGCCCGGCCTTCTGGTAACAGCGGCGCAGCAGCTCAAGATATTCCTCCCGCTCGGGCGCTTCACCGTACCAATCGCATTTCCCCTCCAGCAGGCGCACCGCCTCCGCCCATTTTTTCTGGGCGGCGTAAAGCCTGGCCTTTACCAAATACCATTTTAAGCGGGTGGGTTTGATGGGTTCCAGCTCCCCCAGCATTTCCGCCGCCTGTTTAAACAACTTTTTCCCAATCAGCGCCTCTATCTTTTCAAGCCACTGCAGATATTCTTGCTCATCCATACGCGCTCCTTTTTTGTTCACAGTCATGGCCGCCGCCCGTCTGTTTTGTTGAAGGTACAGCCTGTCGTTTTTATAAAAGCCCTGTTATATACCCTTTGTATAAGAATCTTGCTTTTTATCGCTATGTCATAAAAAAATTGATCTTAACGGCCCCGCCCCTGCAGCTATACCGGTAACCGGACGAGCGGCCCAAAACAGCCTGTGCTCGGCTGTGGTTATTGTTTACTGCACAGCAAAACGCTTTTCAAAGCGCGCGCCGCACAGAGCAAAAATAAACATGAGAACCTTAGCCGCAGCGTCTTCCGCTGTTTTTTATTGCATAGCAATAAAAAACATACGCTCTCAACACCCTTGCCCCCTCACAAAGGCGGCGGCCGGGCAATTGGCCCCAAAACAGCTTACGTTTCGCTGCGGCTATTTTCTATACAAATGCAAGTTATACAAGCGAAAACCAAAATTCCCACATGCCGGGGTACTTGTCTTCGCGTATCACGCCGCCGCACCGCGCCGCCGTTTTGTAAGAAGCATTGTTGGCCCTGTTCACATGCAGCATAACCTCTTTTAAACCTTCTTTTTCCGCCTCTGCCAGCAGCCCTGCCAGCAGCTTTACTCCATAGCCCTTCCCCCGGTACGGCTTTGCCACCGCATATCCGATATGTCCATACTGCGCCACCGCCGGGGCCTCCAGCCCCGCAAAACGCAGCTTGCCGTAGCCCACCGGCGTTTCGTCCGCAAACAGCCAATAGGTACCGTTGCGCACCATGCCCGGCAAAAGCCCCCGTCCATAGTAAAATCCGTCGCCTCTTTGCAGCCACGCCGCAAATTCTTCTTTGGGCTTTCCGTACATGCTGTTGGTAAAATCGTTTTCATTTGCCCCTATTTGCTGCAGCATCCGGTAAACGTTCTCTCCGTCCGTCGCCTGCAGCCGGCGCAGCTGTATCTTCTCCATTTACTCCTCCCGCTCTGCTTCACAAAAGGCGGCGTAAAACCTTTGCATCGTTTCAAGCCCGCCGGTGCTCACCCTCAGCCAGCCCTTCAGCACGCCGTTTTGATAATCCCGTATAAATATCTTTTTTTCCTTCAGCCGGCGTACGATTTCAGCGCTGCCGCGCCGCGGATAAAAAAGAAGCCAGTTCCCCGCCCGTGAAAATACGCGGTAGCCGTCCTGCCGCAGGGCCTTTTCAAGCCATGCATGCCCTTCTTTTTCAAGCTGACGCTGCCTTTGCAGTAAATCGGGGTCCTGCAAAAGCTCCTGCGCAAACAGCAGCCCCACCGTGTTCACATTAAAGGTAGACTGTGCCTTTTCCAGCATCGAGATCAGCTTCTCGTTCCCCGCCGCGTAACCCACCCGCAGGCCCGCCATGGCAAACAGCTTTGAAAACGTGCGCAGCACCAGTAAATTTTCATACTCTTTTATCAGCGGCAAAAACGTACCCGATGAAAATCCGTGATACGCTTCATCAACTACAACTACCGCACCGCGATCGCGGGCTTTTTGTATCACCGCCCGTACCTCTTCCTCGCGGTATTCGGTACCGATCGGGCTGTTTGGGTTCAGCAAAATCACCAGGCGGGTATCCGGGCCAATAGCCTTTAGCAGACGCGGCACAGAAAGGGTAAGATCCTCCTCATATTCCACCGTGCGGCGGCGCATACCCGTCATTTCAGCATAAATACGGTACATTTCAAATGACGGGGCGGCCATCACCGCCTCTTTGCCCTCTTCTCCAAAGCACTCAAATAAAAGCCGCATCGCTTCGTCTGAACCCGCGGTAATCGACAGTTCTCTTTCGCTGATCTTATTCTGCTGCGCCAAAAGCGCCGTCAGGGTCTCTTTTTCCGGGTAAGACGCCAGCAGCCCGGGGGTGATCTTTTCTTTTACCCGCTCTACAAATCCTTCCGGCAGTCCCTCCGGGCTCTCGTTCATATCCAGCCGCAGCACTTCTCCCCGCGCCTCATGAAATTTGCTGCGCTGCAAACGGGCAATATTGGGGTTTTGATAATACATAGCGTTCGCCTTTCAAGGTCACTTAAATTTCTCTACTCTGTTCCATATACTTTAAAATACGTTCATAATCGTCAAAATAATCGATCTCCGACCAAAATTCTCCCTCTACGTCCAGGGTGTGGATGGCATGTTCTCCCTCGTCCGCCATGGAATATAAAACGTTTTCCCACCAAAGGCGGTATTTTCCCTTTTGTATCAGTTCCTCCATCCGCCGGGTAAACAGGGGGCAAAAGGCCCGGTCAAGCTTGGCCACCCCTACATATTCGCAGCTTCGCAGCTCGATGGGAAGGTCCTTTCCATATTTTTTTATACAGCCGTTGTCGGCGGTTGAAAAAAAATAGTCTCCCGTCAGGCGGCGTTCCCGGTCCACCAGCATGATGGCTTCCTCGCGCCGCGCCAAAAGCTTTTGCAGCAGCGCGTGTGAAAAATAGACGTCCGCATTCAGCAGCAGCATATCCTCACAAATCGACTCTCTCGCAAACCAAAGGCTGGCGATACTGTTGGTGACCTCATAAAAAGGGTTGTAGTGATATACGACGTCAAGGCCTTCCAGCGCCTGGCACACCTGCTCCCGTTTATAGCCAACGCACACCTCGCAGGCAATGCCGTTTTCACGCAGCAGTTCCACCGTGCGGCGTATCAGCGGTTTGCCCCCTATCGGAAGGGTGCATTTCGGCACCGCCTCTATCATCCGCGATATACGCGAGCCTTTCCCGGCCGCCATCAAAATTGCCCTCATGGTTTTCGGCCCTCTCCAAAATCATATGAAGAGACAGTATTATGGCCGATCCGGCTTTCTTCAGGCGGCAGTTGTCCCCAATCCGGGCCAAATAACGCCTCCAGCGTGTTTGTCCGATAGGGCTCCGGCATCGCTTTTACCGGTACGCCTTCAAATAAAATGTCCTCCGGCGCCTGCCGTCCGTCTATCGTATAATAATGAAAAGGCCGCATGGCATAGGTGAACGAGCTCAACTCCCGGCGGTTTCCCGCGGGCCAGCGCCGCGCCATCCACAGATAACCCCGGTTGGGCAAATCAGAAGGGAACAGGTTCAAAAAGCGGTACCACATCCGGGTAAAAGCATTTTTTCCATAATATTTTCCTATTTCCGAATATCCCATTTTGCGCAGAAAAAGTGCTAAAAACCATTGAAACAACTGCCCCGGTTTATGGGCGGGCACGCCGTCCAGTGGAAAGATGTCAATAAAAACCTGCTGGCGCTGTTTCAAATGTTCCTGATGATAGCGCACAAGGCCGGTGCCGTTTTTCAGTAGCTTGGCATAACCCCAGCGGTAAGGGGGGTCGGTATGAAAATTCTGTAAAAAGTACTGTTCCTGGTCCAGTTCCTCTTCACATACTTTGCAAAAACGCTCATAATCAGGCCGCAGCATATCCACATCGATGTCGTCGTCCCATGGGATGAACCCGCCATGCCGCTGCGCGCCCAGCAGCGTGCCGGAGTTCAGGCAGTACGGGATATCGTGTTTTCTGCAGATGCGGTCAAGTTCTATAAGGAGCTCCAGCTGTATATGCTGGAGCTCCTTCAGGGGGTCCCCCCTGAAAAAAATCTCCTCCGGCGTTGTCTCTCTCATAAATTTTCTTCCTTCCTCAGCGCCGCAATAACCTCGTCGCATATCCTCAGGCCAGCTTTTCCGTCGGCCATAGGCAGATACTCCCGCAGCACCTCATGCCGCCGGTCTTTTTTGGGGTCCTCTGCGCCTGCGGACAGCCTGTCCAAAAACGAGAACATCCCTTCGCCCCCGCTCTCCATCCAGTCGTTGGGCAGCACGCATACGCGTTCCCGGTAACTCTTGGGCAGTATCACCTGCGCGTTTTTATCCTTGGGGTTATAGATATAATAAGTAGGTTTATCCATCACAAGATACTGCGTCATGAGAGAACTCCACTCGGTGAGCATCGCGTCCGACAGGCAAAATGCCTCTTTGCACGACGCGTTCATATCCAAGATCATATTCTCTGCCTGTGAGACCGTTTCTTTTAAGTCTTTATAAAGCGCCGCCAAATTTTTATAATACATCAGCGTCATTTCCGTCAGGGGGTGCGGCCGCCAGATGAGCGCCAGCTCGGTATGCTTCTGAAAATAGGCAATCAGCTCTTCCGCGTAATCCGGCCAGCTCTCGCTGCTGTAGTGGGTGTTCCACAGCACCGCTTTGCGGCCCCGCAGTTTTTCACCCCAGCCAGACGTCTCTAAAAGCGCCTCTTTCTTTTCGGCCTTCCACTGAAAAGCAAGGTCAAGCTTAGGGCTTCCGCTCAACAGCAGCTTGTTTTCGTAATCAGGCCAGCGGCTCAAAACAAGGTCTCCAAACTGTTCCGACTGACAGGCGATCTTCCACGCGTAAGTAAAAATGTCCAGCTGAAAATCATGCCAGTTTTTGTTCTTATATCCCTGTACCAAAAAATAGTTGATATAGACGATCCTGGTATGCTGTGAAAGGTTTTCAGGCCAAAAGCACGACGGTGTGTTTGTCTCGTAGGGCTGGCTCATAAAAGTCACGTCCGGCGCCTGGGCCGCCGCGTCGTAATCACGGTAGTCATAAGACGGTACGCCCATGGGGGTCAGATAATCGTGATAGATGGCCCTTCGTTCAATTGTTCCGTTCTCTTTTTTCTCTCTGATATAAGGGGTGCGCACCACAACGGTCTCACAGTCCTCCCGCTGTGCAAACGCCTCGTAAACGCTCTGCTGCGCGTCCCATTTCTCTTTCAGCTCCGCTAAAAAAAGAACATGGACGCTTTTTCTCACCCCTGTTTTTATCCCCTGCACAAGCCCATAGGCCTTCTCTTCCAGCCCATCGGCGTTCTGTTTTTTAAACATCTCACCCAGGGCCAAAGCCTGATACAGCAGATCCTCGTCCTCCAGCGCCGGCAACGCCTGATTCAGCGCCTCCGCCAGTTCGGCCGATTGCGCCCTTCCCTGGGCCCAAAGCCCGTCGTCCTTTCGCCGGGCGGTCTGCAAAAGCTGCTGCACCTGGCCGCAAAGCCGCCGGTAAGTACGCAGAGAGACGGTCTTTGTCCCCCGGCGTTCCCGTTCCAGCATGGCTGCGTCCGGGTCGCAGGGCGCTATCTGGCCGTATCTCTCTAAAAGCTGGGCCGCCTCTTCTTTCTTGTTTTGATAGATCAGCTGACGGATATTTTGTTTGATCTGCTTTTTCAGCTGTTCCATCTCGTCCATCTGCGTCGTGCGGTCGCGTTCCTCCGCTTTCATCTCATCCTGAAAAATTTTAAGCAGATACTCGGTGGTCGCCTTCATCTTTTCATAGCGGTGCAGCCCCAACCGCAGATAGCGAAGATACCCCGCGCCGTCGTTTTCTCTTTTTTTCTCCAGCGCCTGCTGCAGGCAAAACAGGTAACTGTCCGCGGCGGGCAGATGCTCTGAGCCCTGGTCGCTCCAAAGCGCGGGCTGATAGACCATCTCACAGTACCGGGCGCCCTCGCCGGCGTATTTCTCCAACATCTCCCACCACTCGTCGTGGGTAAAATCATTGTCGGCGGTGACGGTATTTTCAGCCAGCTGGATGCGCCAATATAAAACACGCACATCATCGCTGGGCGCACAGCTGCACAGGTAGCGGTACGCCCGCCGGGCAAACCTCATATGCCACCGCTGCATCAGGGCGCACATCACCGGCGCTTTCTCCCACCGTACTTTTTCAAAAAAGCGTTCCGCCATGCCGGGCTTTTCCAACGCCGCGTACACAGCCTCTGCAAAAATGTCGTTTTCCAGCGCCTCCTCATTGCGCAAAATGGTCTCAAAATCTTTTTCACGCTGTTCGGGGCCGTCTTCTTCCATATGCAGCCGGGCCAGCGCCGTCACCGGGTCATCGTTTTGCTGCCGGGCCAGCGCCGCGTAAAGCCGCTCTTTTTTGTCGCTTTTGGCGGGAAAAAATTTTTCAATACAGAACAGCAGCTGCCCTGTAAATTTGGGATCAAGTTTATAAAAGCTTTGATAAGTCTCCTCCAGCAGCTCAACGTCCTCAGCCGCCGTCAGATACTCCGCCAACTGCTCCAGCAGCAGGGGGTTGCCGTTTTGGGACAAGGTCTTTCCCGGGTCTGCCCGGCGCATCCACTCCCGCGCCTCTTCAAAGCGCCCCAGCCGGGCGCAGCAAACGCCCATCATAGCCTGCGCCTTGGCCAAACCGCTGGGTGTGGCATTGACGATAATCACCATATTTACCGTCAGCCCAAATTCATGGGCCAGATACCGCTTGTAAAGTTCAAAAAACTTTTCAAAGCTGTCTATCGCCTCTTGATAGCGTTTCAGATGAAAGTCCTGCTGCCCTGCCAGATAATACATCTCACAGTCCGCCATCATTGTCTGGTGCGGCTGGCTGAACCACGCATCCAAAACTCCGCGCAGCTCGTCGGCACGCTGGGTCGCCTTATAAAATCTTGCCAGTTCCAACTCCAGGCTGCCGCCGTACCGGCCCTCGTTGCTGTTTTTTTCCTCTTTAACGCCCGCTTGCAGGCACTGTTCTTTTTGCTCCCACTGTTCCGGTATGGTCATCAGATAACAATCGGCCAAATGGCGGTACAAACGGGGAGAATGCGGGTTTTTCTCCAGCTCTTTTTCCAAAAGGGGGCGGTTTCTCACCGCTTTATGTCTAACCAAATTACCGACATGCAGCGTGATATAACCGTCATGGTGGGCCACGGCTTCTATTTGATACACCGGCTCTGTCGCGGGTATCTGCTCATGGATCATCCCGTTGAACCACAGCCGCTCATCCCTTCTCCGCATCCGCATGGCCCGGTAATCTGAATACGAGCTGTGCTGAAAGTTATCATAGTTGCGCTGGATATAAGTCGCGGTCTCATACTCTTTATAGGCGCCGCTCTCAAAAAAATGCGCGATCTCCAAAATGCTGTCATCAAAAATTTCGTCCGCGTCCAGATACATATACCATAAGCCGTTCATCGCCTGGATGGTCGTATTTCGCGCGGCCGCAAAATCGTTGCACCAGGTAAAATGCAGCAGCTTATCAGCATATTTTTCGGCAATTTCCACCGTCCGATCGGTCGAGCCGGTATCCGCAATAATCAGTTCGGACGCAACCGCTTTCCGTAAAGGCGACAACGCTTTCAGGCATTCTTCCAGCGTGGCCTCCTCGTTTTTTACGATCATGCCTATGGTAAGCAGCACCTCAGTTTGGGGCTCTTTTTTCGGCGCGTGATAAGATTTTGGAAGATTTGCTTTCATCGCGTTTCCCTCCGGCAGACACAAGGTCATTTTTTGTCTTTATTGTACCATAAATAGTTCAGCGCGGCAACGCTTCAGCGACACTCCAACACGCTGAAAATTCAGGATTTCACCTCACACCGCTTCAAAAAAATTTGGTCTGGTAGTAACAAACTGCTAACACCTTAAACCACCTGAAGATTGGCCGAATTGACAGCGGCGGTGACGGTTTTTCCCTGCCCGATTACTACCCGGTCACCGTTGACTTGGATCACATCATAGACATCACAATACACCTTGAAGGAACCCCCGGTGTAAGTGATGGCCTTCAGAACCTTCACCTTATCGCCCTTCTGAATGGCTTTGATGGTGACGGCCTGAACATCCCCGGTGTCAACCCACCCATAGACGGTGGAACCCTTACCGGATACGGCCACACAATGATACGGGTGGGGATAACCCGGCACAATAGCGGTGATCTTGGCCCGTCCAGCTTTGCAGTTCTTCCCCTTGGCCGTAGCACAAGAAGAAGTATAATGGCGATTGCCGGTGAAGTCAACTTCCATCCCCACAGAAAGAACCCCCGCTGTGGCCACTGTATGGCCCGTGGTGGGGTTTTCAGGGGTAGTAGCTACACCACCAGCGTTAGAACTTCCGCCAGAAAGCCGCCTGTTGATTTCTGCGGCAATTTCCCCGTGTCGGCTATACAGATATTCACCGGGGCAAGCGTTGGCCGTAAACCACCGGTGAACGGTCATGTTTTGCTTCTTCACCTGACCGATTAAAGATTTATCAGCTTTCCAAAGCAATTGCTCGATCCCGTTGCGGCGGCAAACATCTTCCAGCAGATCCAGCAAGGCCGCATAAGCCTTGGCTGTAATGGCGTAGGGGTGGGAAGTATCGCTTGCAACCTCAATAGTAATGGCCCGGTGGTCATTCGTGTTAGAAGAAGAACACCAAGAGCGGTCTTTTTCTTCTACCGAAAGGCCAATAGAGCCGTCTTTGCCTACAACATAGTTTGCCGAGACTTCGCGGCCAGTAGTGGCAAAGTAATCACAACCCTGTTTTGCTGTCCACTGCCCAACAATACAGTGAATGGTGATCGTGTCAATGGCA
>JAUNTE010000334.1:2054-2525 GCA_030538855.1 Oscillospiraceae bacterium | reverse complement strand
CTGGCCTATTCCATCGCCCAGTACCGCCACGATTTCTACGGCGTGGAGATCCCCAAGAACATCGCCGGCGGCCTGCTCTGCGCCATTCTTTCCGACACGGTCATCTTCAAATCCCCGACCTGTACTGAAGCCGACAAAAAAGCCGTGGAAGCCCTGGCGAAAATCGCCGGTGTGAGCGATGTGACGGCGTTGGGCATGGAAATGTTCAAGGTCAAGAGCGCTGTGGAAGGCACTTCCATGCACGATCTGGTCTTCCGCGATTACAAAGATTTCGACATGAACGGCAACAAGGTGGGCATCGGCCAGCTGGAAGTGGTGGACCTTTCCATTCTGGACAAGGTCAAGGCCGGTCTGCAGGATGAAATCGCCAAGGTGAAGGGCGAAGGCCGTCACAGCGTGTTCCTGCTGCTCACGGACATCATGAAGGAAGGTTCGGAAATGCTGATCGTTTCCGACGATCCCGGCGTGGTG
>JAUNTE010000334.1:0-2044 GCA_030538855.1 Oscillospiraceae bacterium | reverse complement strand
AAAAGCCTTTGGCGTGAAGGCCGAAGGCAGTTCCGTGTGGTTGCCCGGCGTCATGAGCCGCAAAAAGCAGGTTGTGCCCAATTTTGAAAAAGCCTTCAAGTAAGCTGATCTGTTGAGAACGCAAAAACCCCGGCGTCATGCCGGGGTTTTTGCGTTCTGGCGCGAGATGTGGGGCAAGGCGTCAGGATTTTCGCCTGCCGTACAATAACAGCCCGATGAAGGCCAGCGTTTGTCCCACAGCCAGGGTGAGGTCCCTGTCCACCGCGGCCGCGGCCAGCACAAGGCCCGCGCCCGCCGCCAGCCACAGGCGGCGATGCAGAAAAAGCGCCACCGCCTGCAACAGCAGGCCGCCCAGAAAAAGCGCGGGGAAGAGCCAGAGCGGCAGAGGATCGGTCAGCAAAATCGTTGCGGCCCGGCTTGCCTCTTCCCCGGCCGGCCCGGCGGACTGAGCCGCGTCCTGAATGGTGTGCGCAATGCGCATAATGGGACTTGCATCCATTGCAGCAGCTTATGCGCAAAATTTTGTCTGGGCAATCGGCCGCCGCGCCATTGTCAGATCGCGGGGAATGCCTATATTTTGCCAATACGCATATTTTCAGCAGGAGCACTTGATGAGCACCTTGACACCCCGTGAGATCGTGGCGGAACTGGACAAATTCGTGGTGGGCCAGGAACAGGCCAAGCGCATGGTGGCCGTGGCCGTGCGCAACCGCTGGCGGCGGCAACACCTTTCGCCGGAGCTGCGTGACGAAGTGGCCCCCAAGAACATCATTATGATGGGTCCCACCGGCGTGGGAAAAACTGAAATCGCCCGCCGTCTGGCCAAGCTGTCCGGCGCGCCCTTCATCAAGGTGGAGGCCACCAAGTTCACGGAGGTGGGCTATGTGGGCCGCGATGTGGAGTCCATGGTGCGCGACCTTATGGAAATCGGCATCAATCTCGTGCGAGAGGAGGAAAACGCCCGTGTGCGCAAGGCCGCAGAGGCCGCAGCCGAGTCGCGTCTGATGGACTTGTTGCTGCCCCATTCCTTTGGTCAGGAAGAGCGCAACTCCACGCGTGAAAAGCTGCTTCAGCAGTTCCGCCTGGGCTTTCTTGACCAGCGGGAAGTGGAAATGGAAGTGACCGAACAGGGGGGTCAGGGCATCGACATTTTCGCCATCCCCGGCATGGAGCAGATGGGCGGCCAAGTCAAGGACATGTTCAGCAAAGCCTTCCCGCCGCGCCGCAGCCGCCGCAAGATGAAAATCCGCGACGCCTTCAATGTGCTGGTGCAGGAGGAGTCGGGCAAACTGGTGGATCAGGAGGCTCTGACCGAGCGGGCCAAGGAGCGGGTGGAGCAGAGCGGCATCATCTTTATTGACGAGATCGACAAGATCGCCAGCAGTTCGCAGAACCGCACCTCGGACATTTCCCGTGAAGGCGTGCAGCGCGATCTGCTGCCCATTGTGGAAGGCAGCTCGGTGAATACCAAGTACGGCATGGTCCGCACGGACCATATCTTGTTCATCGCCGCAGGAGCGTTCCACTTCAGCAAGCCCTCGGATATGATTCCCGAATTGCAGGGGCGCTTCCCCCTGCGGGTGGAATTGCAGCCCTTGGGCAAGGAGGAATTTCTGCGTATCCTCACCGAACCGGACAACGCCCTGACCAAGCAGTATGAAGCCCTGCTGGGCACGGAGCAGATACGCCTCAGCTTCACCAGGGATGGCCTGGAGGAAGTGGCGGCTTTTGCCGAGGACACCAATTCCCGCACGGAAAATATCGGCGCGCGCCGTCTGTATACCATCATGGAAAAAATCCTGGCCGACATTTCCTTTGACGCGCCGGACATGCCCGGCGCGCAGATCGTCGTCAACAGGGAGTACGTCTGCGAACATTTGCAGGATGTGCGCAAGGATCAGGATCTGAGTCAGTATATTCTGTAGCGGCGGCGCGGTCAGGTGTTCAGGCGGCAGCCACTATCCCGTTTTCAACCATAACCCGGTCCTCAACAGGCCGGGTTTTTCTGTGCCTGTCCGGGAAATGGCGGTGTCTGGACTTGGCG
>JAUNTE010000042.1 GCA_030538855.1 Oscillospiraceae bacterium | reverse complement strand
CTTTATCATTCTGTTCCTACTCGTTTTGATTATATGTAAGTGAGGTATTGGCATGGCGAAAAGAAATACGAAAGAAATCATTTTATTTGAATCATTAAAGCTGTTTGCTGATAAAGGCTATGACGGTGTAACAGTGCGTGACATAGCGGCAGAAGTTGGAATTAAGCAAAGCTCTTTATACAAACACTATAAAAGCAAGCAGGAAATCTTTGATACATTGGTAGACACAATGCAATTACGTTTTAGGGACGCTTCCACCTCTTTTCAGCTCCCAGACGGAGAACTAGAGGAAATGGCAAAAAAATATGCGACAGGTGGAAACGAGATTTTGAAGAAAATCAGCAGTGAAATTTTCCACTTCTACTTGAAAGACCCCTATGCTTCACAATTCCGTAAAATGCTTTCCATTGAAAAGTACAAGAACAAAGAAATTGACCGCATATATCGAGAAGTATACATTGATACCGCGATTTCTTATCAGGCTGCACTTTTTGACGAAATGATAAAACAAGGCTTTATGCGGCAAGCCAATCCCGAAGTTATGGCATTACAGTTCTTTGCGCCGATTTTTCTTTTACTCAATAAATATGACGGTATAGCTGAAAAGGAAAAAGAGGCAATAGAAATGTTGGGAAAGCATATAGAACAGTTTGACAGGATTTACCGTAAGGAGGAAATCGAATGAAAACTGCAATCGTGTACGCCACAAAATATGGCTGCACAAAAAAATGCGCTGAAATCCTAAAGACTTATGTTCATGGTGAAGTAAGCATACTTTCAGTAAAAGCAGATAAAATCAATCTATCTCAATATGACGCTGTTTTTATTGGCGGTTCTGTGTATATGGGTAAAATTCAAAAAGAAATTACGCATTTTTGTAAACGCAATCTAAAACAGCTAATGCACAAGAAGATAGGATTGTTTGCGTGTTGCTATACCCCGAAAGATACAGAGGGATTTTTTGAAACACTTTACCCAATAGAGTTAATAAATCATGCTTTCTATGTGACCTCGGCTGGCGGCAGGATGGACTACGAAAAAATGAATTTTCTATACAGAAACTTGTTTCAGTCTTTGAAAAAGATTGACGGCTTTCATGAGGGATTTACTGAACCTGAAATAAATGAGGGCGAGATAAAGAAATTAGCGGAAGCAGGAAATAAGTGAAATTCACCATTACTTTACGAATTGAGGTGATTTAGTGAGAGGAAAACAATGGATATGGCGTTCTATATGTGGAAACAAAATAAGGTTAAAAATCCGGGAAGATACAGGGCTGAAAAACTTTCCGCTATTCTGCCCGAAGTGCAAACCGGAAGCACTAATGAATATTAGACAATTTAATATGTCAGTTATCAAAAAGCCGGACGCAAAGACGCAGAGCCGATAATCAATGGGTTGGTTATACTCATGGTTGCCGGCTCTTTTTTCAGATAAACGAAGTGGGCTGCTAAAGACAGATGTGCCACCGACGCTGATGAAAATGTTTTGTAGAAAGGACAAAGACGGATGTTGAAAATGACGCAAAAGAACGTTGGGTGGTAAAACGCTGCATGAAAAATATCGGTTTTTTCATGATAAGAGTTTTTGTTGATTCGTCAGACGCAGCAGAAAAAAGGAGGTGAGACCGAGAAAAAGCATAGAGGCGAGAAAGCAGACGGATATGGATATTATTCATAAACCGCTGAAAAGATTTTGCGAAATCTGGTGGGTTTTGCTGAAAAATAAAATTTTGAGATTTTTTAGATGATTTTTCAAATATGGTATGTTAATATTTTTATATAATAAAGCAAATAAGAATAAGGGGTTGAAGTTATGTTTGCGAAAGCAAAGAAAAAAAGCATGATGCATGCGGCGATTTGGTCGGTGTGTCTATTGGTACTTGCGGCCGTAATGCTTTTTGCAACCGGTTTTGGCGTGTTTAAATTGCTGGGCGGCCCTAAAAATATACATAGAATGACGGCGGACGAGATGCCGGGCGCGTATGTAGAGGCCGATCTTGACTGGTTGGTGGATTACTACGCCTATACGAAACGCAACAGTAAGACAGTAGAACGCGAATATATCTTTGGCACGGACAGAAACATTTTTATGGGCGTGGCGTGCAGAGGCGATGTAATGGAAAAGGCCCAGGATCTGATGGAGGAATGCCAGGCCTACATAGACGGCGAGACAGACAGGATCACCAAAAACTTTGTTGTCACCGGAACCATCGTCGAAATGGACGCCGAGAGCAAACGCTTTTTTAAAGATTATTTCCGCGACGTTGACACCAGCGGAATAGATTTGTTGAATGGTTATTATCTGCAGGTGAACTGGCTGGGAAATATGCATCAGGATGCGACATGGATGCTGACCATAGGCGCGCTTGCATGTATCATCATCGCGCTGTTTATGTTTATCAGGGCGGCTATGGGCAGCGGACAGAAAAAACTGCTTGCCTACTGCGCAAAATCTGAAAACCCTGAGGCCACCAGAGAGCGTTTGGAACAGTTCTGGCAGGAGACGCCGGTGATCGGCAAGCTGCGGATGAATGAAGAGTGGATGATTTATGAAGAGGGCGCAAAACAAAAGCTGCTTGAAACGCCCCATATCATTTGGGCGTATCAGTCTACCACACAGCATCGGACAAACGGAATCAAAACCGGTAAGACCTATGCCCTGATGCTTTGCGATGATCAGGGCAAAACCACAGCGCTGGGCGCGTCGGAGAAAGAAGTGCAGGAAATGCTGGCTTATATGGATGAGCACTTCCCGCATATCGTTTTGGGTTATAAGCAGGAGCTGGATCATCTTTACCGGAGTGACCGGGCGCGCTTTCGCCAGCTGCGGCAGGAGGCCCCTGCCCCGGCCGCAGTTTCGGCCCCCGTGGCTGAACCCGCCGCGCCGACCGAGGATACCATTGACCGCGATATGTTTGATTAAACCTAAAAAGGTTATACGTTTCAAGAAAACCCCCTTCTGCGTCCGACAGACCGCAGAAGGGGGTTTTTATATAGTTTGTACGGTTAGAGCTCGGTCTTCCACAGGCCGTGCAGGTTGCAGTAGGCGTACACCGCTTTCGGGCGGGCGCCGCCCAGATGGAACACCGCGACGGGGGCCGTGCCGGGCGTCAGCGCTTTGCGCTGGGTGCCCTGATCGGTTTCAAGGTATACCCATTCAATAGAGTGGGCGTCCTCCATGGGGTGGGGTGCGCTGCCCACATCTACTTTGACGGTATCGCCCTGCACCGTCACCACGGGCAGGTGTTTTTCCTGTGCGCCGTCTGAAGTGTTGGGCGTAAGCTCCGTCATCTCATGGCCGCAGCATACTACCGGTACGCCGGTGGTGCTGACGGCCTGAATGACGTTGCCGCATTGATCGCAGAGATAGAATTTTTCTTTTTCAAGCTTTGACATCGGTTCCACATCCTTTCTGTTTGCTAATAGTATAGCCATAAATAAACCGTACAAACAGAATGAAACCTGCTTTGACAATAAAAAACGCGGCCTGTAGGCCGGGTGAGACTGGGCGTTTGGCAAAAGGGCTTTAGAACAAAAGCGAGAGGCATTATCTTACCACAAGAGCGAAGGCGAAAAAACGGCAGCAGGGGCAGACGCCGCACCGGCAGGGATAGTTGCTGACAGCATCGGGAGATGACGGGCCCCGCAGACGAAGCGCGGGAAAAAGCGGCCTGTGTCGATAAGAAGGGAATGAGACCAATATAGACGACGTTTTGCAAAGCGAAAAGGGACGGCTTTTGCTGCGGCGGATTTTTGACACTGTTTCAGCCGCGCCCGAACAGAGGGGAGGCCCGAGACCGCATCTTGGCGGGGTAAGCGTTTCACGCCGGCGCGGGGCCTTGGGGACGGCTGGTTTCAGACTTTATTTGAAGGTGACAGCCGCAGCAAAAAAGCATATGGGCTTATACGCGGCCTTGGCAATGCCCTTTCATGTTTAAGAACGTCTTTTTTAAAGGGAGAAGTTTTGCAGCCTTCGGCACGCTGTTTTCAGCCGGTGTTTATACGGGGTTTGGCGGCTGCCCTTTGGCCCGTGCGGTGTTTTGCCCCAGCTGCGCGCTGTGCGGCAGAATCAAAAGCGCTTGAACGTCCCCGCGGCGCGGCTTTGCCTGCGGCCCCGTTCAGCCTGAAATCAGCCCGCGCGTAATTTTCAGCCCGGTGTTTTGGCCGCCCTGTTTGTTATTTTAGCGGGTTTTATAGCTTCCGCTATCAAAAAAAGCCTTCAGCAGTAAACGTAAATTACAGCTGAAGGCTTTTATATGTTGTTTTTTGCTTTTGATACAGGTAAAGCGGAAAGCCCCCTGCCGAAGAAAACGCGCCCCCTTAGCCCAGCCTACCCAAATGGAGGCTTATGCGGTGGTGGAGGGTTGGCGGCCAGCCTTGGCGGGGTTTTTCATCGTCAGGCCGATACGCTTTTTGGAGGCGTCCACCTGCATCACCCACACTGTCACAACGTCCCCAACTTTCAGTACCTCGCTGGGGTGCTTGATAAAGCGGTCACAGATCTGGCTGATATGGACGAGGCCGTCCTGATGGACGCCGACGTCTACAAAAGCGCCGAAATCGATCACATTGCGCACAGTGCCGGTAAGCTCCATACCCGGCTTTAAATCTTCAAGCTTCATCACGTCGGTACGCAGAAGGGGCTGGGGCAGGCTGTCGCGCATATCGCGGCCTGGGCGCAGCAGCTCTTCTGTCATATCGCGCAGGGTGGGTACGCCTACCCCAACCTCGGCGGCGGCTTTTTCATAGCCCATCGCCTCGATACGCGCTTTCAGCTCAGAAATAGCCGGAGAGCCGATGTCGGCCGGGGTAAAGCCGCACAGCCTGAGCAGTTTTTCAGCGGCGGGATAGCTTTCAGGATGGACGGCTGTAGCATCAAGCGGGTTGCCAGCGCCGGGGATGCGCAGAAAGCCGGCGCATTGCTCAAAGGTTTTGGGCCCCAGTTTGGGCACTTTTAAAAGCTGCCGCCGGGTTTTAAAAGCGCCCTCGGCCTCACGGAATTTGACGATATTTTTTGCGGTGGAGGTGCTGACCCCCGCGACCCGTGATAAAAGCGACGGAGAGGCGGTGTTGAGGTCTACCCCGACGGTGTTCACACAGTCTTCCACCACGCCGTCCAGCGCCGCGGCAAGCTGGGCGGGGGGCATGTCGTGCTGGTACTGGCCTACGCCTACGGCTTTGGGGTCGATTTTTACCAGCTCGGCAAGAGGGTCTTGCAAACGGCGGGCGATAGAAACGGCGCTGCGCAGGTTGACGTCGTAATCAGGAAATTCTTCAGCCGCCAGCTTACTGGCGGAATAGACGCTGGCCCCCGCCTCGCTGACCACCATGTAACTGACGGGGCGGCCAAGCTCCTGCAGGACCTCAGCGGCAAAGATCTCGGTCTCTTTGCCGGCGGTGCCGTTGCCGATGGCGATGATTTCTACCCCGTGCTTTTCAATGAGGGCTTTGATCTTCGCCTTTGCCTCGGCCACGCGTTTAAACTCAGGTATCGGGTAGACGACGGTGGTATCCAGCACCTTGCCGGTGGGATCGACTACCGCCACTTTACAGCCCATACGGTAACCGGGGTCAAGCCCCAGGGCCACCTTTCCTTTGATGGGGGGCTGCAAAAGCAGCTGGCGCAGGTTCTCGCTGAATACTTTGATGGCGCCGTCGTCGGCTTTCTGCGTCAGCACGGCGCGCAGTTCACGCTCAAGGCTGGGGGCGATGAGGCGGGTGTAAGCGTCGGCGCAGGCGGCGGCTGTCAGCCTGCCGCAGGGGCTGTCGTTTTTCACATAAGTACCGGTGAGATAAGAGACGGCTTTTGCCTCGGTTACTTCGACCGTCACCTTTAAAAAGCCCTCGCGCTCGCCCCGGTCAATGGCTAAAATACGGTGCCCGGCAATTTTAGAGACCGGCTCTTGAAAATCGTAATAGCCGCTGTAGACGCTGTCCTCAGCTTTAACGGCTTTGACGCGCACGACCCCTGTCGCCTCATACAGACGGCGCAGCCGCGCCCGCATGGCCGCGTCGTCTGAAAAGCGTTCGGCCAAAATATCGCAGGCCCCCTGCAGCGCGGCGGCGGTATCCGGCACTTCTTTTTCATCGCTGACATAGGCAAGGGCAAGGGCCTCGGGTTCGGCCTGGGCGTCCTGCGCCAAAACAGCGTCGGCCAAAGGCTCAAGCCCGCGCGCTTTTGCCACGCTGGCGCGGGTTTTACGTTTGGGTTTATAGGGGCGGTAAATATCCTCTACCACAGCCAGGGTGGCGGCTGCCGTCAGGGCGGCCTCAAGCTCGGGCGTCATAGCGTCCTGCTCGGTAATGGCGGCCGACACTTCGGCTTTTCGCTTTTCCAGCCCCCGCAGGTAGGCGAGGCGTTCGTCCAGACGGCGAAGCAGCTGATCGTCCATACTGCCGGTGACCTCTTTACGGTAACGGGCGATAAAGGGGATGGTGTTGCCCTCGTCGATCAGCGCGACGGTGGCGTTTACAATAGAGGGAGAGAGCCCAAATTCGTGGGCGAGGGTGCTGGAAATATCCATGGATGATCGATTCCTTTCGATTTGTTTTATCCTGAAAGCGGAAGCCGGCGAGCCGGGCTTTCCGCCTTGCTTGTGAAAAATAAAAACCGGCGCGGCAGTGAAAACGGCGGGGACAGCTTGATTTGTCAAAACCGGCGGCCCGGCGCTGCCGAAGAGAAGGGCTGCGAAAGAGAGGGGAAAAAGGGCGCGGCATCGGGACGGGCGCATTTAAAAAAAGCGGACGCCCGCATAGCCTTGGGCCGCTGGCGGCGGCTTAAAAGATGAAAAGTCCGTACCGGAGAAAATATATCGGAATGTGTGTTGCTGTGCACCGCAAAAAAGCGGCGGCGCTTTATGCGGGTTTGGCCCCGCGTTTTTTATAACGGCGCAGCCAACACAGATAGATTACGAAAACGCCGCAGGCCGTCAGAGACACCGCTATGCCCGCCGCAAAGCCCGGCGTATGGTAGACGAAGACGATGTCGTTTCGGCCTTCCTCGCAGGGGATGGCCATCATACCGTTTGAGACGTTTTCTACCGGGACGCTGCGCCCGTTGACGGTGGCGGAGAAGCCCTCAGAATAGGGCACGGAGAAAAACACAAGCTTGGGCGCGTCAAGGGTGATGGAGGCGGTGAAGCCGTCGCTGCGGGCCGTGAAGTTTTCACAGCTTTGGGCGCGGCGGTCAAAACAATCGGTGAGATAGGCGGTACGCGTCAGGTCGTAGCGCCGCTCCTGCGGGAGAGGGGCAAGCATATGCTGATACTGCTCGGCCTGTTCAGGGGTGAGGACGACAGCCCGCATCAAAAGGTTGGAGCGCTGGGCCTTGGTGATGGCGGCGTAATCTTCAGAGAGGATATAGTTGTCATAGGCAAAGCCCATAGGCACAAAGGCCTGATTTTGAAGGATGGTGTAACTGCCTGCGGTGGTATAATCGGTAAAATCCTCCGTGCCTGTCTCGGCGCGGTAATCGTCCAGACGGTTGGTGGGTACCAACAGATAACGTACAGAGAGCAGCCCGCGCAGCGCGTAATTGCTGATTTCAGGTTTGCTTGAGACGTCGCGTTTTACGCCTACAGAGGGGTAAAACTCCATAATGCTGGGGTTGACCGTACTGTTGAAGGTTTGCAGGCAGCTTTTGTTGAGGCGCAGGCCCATGTTTTCATAGCAGCCATAGGCGTCGATGCGATAAAATTCGCCGTCGGGCAGCGCCTCGTTCAGTGCGGAGAGGTCGTCATAGGTTTGCTGCTTGTAGGCACTGTCATTCTCCCATTGAGGAAATTTGCCCAGAGAGATATGCCCCGCCCCATAAAAGACCGAGAAGCCCATGACGGCGGCGCACAGCCAGACAATGGCGCGGCTGCGGCTTTTGCAGCGCATGATAGACATGAACAGGCTGAGGCCGATCAGCGTGATGATAATAGCGTACAGCAGCATGGGGGTGTTGTTTTCAACGCCCAAACTATAGGCGCCGGTCTCGCCGTCTTTTTTAGGAAGAAGCGCAAACACGGCAAACAGCCCGGTGACGATGCCCACGGGAACAACGGCGCGTTTGAGGGTATCGGCGTCATACCGTTCTACCGCGATGGCGGTACATAAGGCCATGATGAGCAGCGGCATATAGTACCAGCGCGCGTAGTAGCTGGAGTTGAAAGCATAGAACGCGGAGTTGAGGACGGGCACCAGCGCCATGACGAGGCATACCCACAAGATACGGGAAAGGGCCGACCCCTTCTCTTTTTTGAGATACGCCCACACACCGGCGCAGCTGACCAGGGGCAGATAGGCGGAAAGGCTGGTCCACTTGATAGCGCCCTCGGTGAACAAGTTGGGCAGATAGGGAGGGTCCGGCGGCAGGAACAGGCTGCTGAGGATAGCGAAATACTGCTGTACCTTCCAGTACATCACAAGATTCATCCCGTCGGCAAATTTAAGAGTGCGTGGGTTGCCCACGATCTCCCATACCGTGGGGATGAGCAGGGCCACGCCCATCAAAAACCCCAGCACGGCCTCGGCTGCAAACCACCAGAACTCACGCCAGCGGATGCGGTAGCTTTTTGAGATAAGCTTGCAGACGAAATAGATGACGCAGAACAGCGCCTCGCCCACAAAGAAGAAAAAGTTGTTCAACAGGTTGAGCGCCACCACCAAAGGGAAGGCCCCGCGGCGTTTATCGTAGAAAAAGTCGTCCATACTCCATAACAGATACGGAAACAGCATGACGGCTTCAATAAAATGATTGAAAAAGATATTGTAGACCGCAAAGCCGGAAAATGTGTAGAGCAGCGCGCCGAAAAGGGCTGTGTTGCGGTGCCGGACATACCGCTTTAAAAAGCCGTAAGCCCCAAGGCCCGCCAGCCCGAATTTAAGGCACAGAAGCGGGGCGAGCAGGTAAGGCATCATCCAGCCGGGAAAAAGACATGCCAGCCAGAAAATGGGAGAACCCAGATTATAAAAAGAATAGCTGGTGACGAAGCCGCTGCCAAGGTCAGTGGCCCAGCTGAAAGAGGCCCCGCCTGAACGTATGGTATCGACGCAATAGGAATAAAAAGGGATCTGTTGGCTGTTGAAATCTCCGCAATAGAGAAAAAAGCCTTTATCTACGATGATGAAGGGCAGAAACAGAAAAAAAGCTGTGGCAAAGCAGGCGGCGAAACTGAGCAGATACCCGTTCCATTGTTTTTTTGCAGGCTGCAGCATGGATGCGTCCTCCCAGAAAAAAGATATTTACAGTTTACCATATTTTGCCCCCGGTGTGCAAACCTTGACCGGGGAAAAAGGATGGCTTACAATAGAAAAGCAAGGCGGGGGAACACAAAAGCCCGCCCGCCTTTTATAAAGGATGTGAAAGAATATGGACAGGTATACCTTCCACGCGCTTTTGTCACGGATGAAATATATTGCCCGGTGGGGGCTGATGCGCGCTTCGCGCAGCGAGTCTCTCTCAGAGCATACCACCGAGACGGCGGTGCTGGCCCATGCGCTGGCGCTGATCGATAATCTGTATTTTAACGGAGAGAACCGGCCTGAAAAGGTGGCTGCCGCGGCGTTGTACCATGACGCCAGCGAGATATTGACCGGGGACATGCCCACGCCGGTAAAATATAAAAATGAAGAGCTGAAGCAGGCTTATAAAAAAACAGAGGCGGACGCCGCCCGCCGTTTGGCCCAGTTGCTGCCGCCCGAGATGAGCGGGGCGCTTGCGGGCTATCTGACGGGCGAATGCCTGACCCGGCAGGAGGCAAAGCTGCTGAAAGCGGCCGACCGCCTTTCGGCCCTCATCAAATGTATGGAGGAGGAACAGAGCGGCAACAGAGAGTTTCGGGGGGCAAAGGCCCAGCAGGAGAGGGCGCTGAAAGAGATGAAGCTGCCTGCGGCCGATTATTTTATGAAGCATATGCTGCCCTGTTACTCGATGACGCTGGACGAGCTGGCGGGAGACAATGCGGCAAAAGAGGAGCTGTAAAAGGGTATCCCGGCTTTTTATAAACATTTTTCAAGGGCGGCCTGCCTTTCAGTCATCCCGCATAATAGGCCGGGGCCCGCGCTGCCAAAAGAGGACAGGCGCGGCTTTGGACGCATACAGGTAAAAAACGCCGGCTGCGCCGGGGCGTGAAAAAGCAGGCCCATGATAGGGCGGCAGAACGGCCCCGCACGGCCATATGGGGCCGGAAAAAGATGAAATTGCCGCGCCGCCTGAAAAGCTTGGATGCAAAAATAAATATATTTATAAAAAAGCGCGAAAAGATCCGCGCTTTTTTATTGACAATTTGGTTTATTGCGTATAAACTAAACAACGAAAGGTTTATTTAATATAAACCAAAAAGGGAGGCGCTGTTATGAAACGATATGAACTGGGCGACGTGGAGGCAAAATTTGCTGATTTGGTATGGGGGCACGCGCCGGTCTCGTCGGGCGAGCTGGTGAAGCTGTGCGAAAAAGAACTGAACTGGAAAAAGCCAACGACCTATACCGTGCTGCGCAAGCTGTGCCAGCGGGGGATATTTGAAAACAAAGACGCGGTGGTGTCGGCGCGTATCAGCCGGGACGAATTTTACGCGCGCCAGAGCCGCAGCTATGTAAAAGAGCGCTTTGACGGTTCTCTGCCCCGCTTTTTAACGGCTTTTATGGGCGGAAAAAAGCTGACGCCGCAGGAGGCGGAGGAATTGAAACGTCTGATAAACCAGAGCAGGGAGGAATAGAGATGGCGCCTTTTTTTATAAAGCTGTGCAGCATGAGTTTGACGGCGGCCTATGTCATCATCGCTGTTATGGTACTGCGGATATTTTTGAAAAAAGCCCCTAAAATTTTTTCTTACGCGTTGTGGGGCGTGGCGGCCTTTCGGCTATGGTGCCCCGTCTCATTTGAAAGCCTGTTCAGCCTGCTGCCGTCGGCCGACCCGCTGCCTGAGAAAATTTTATATGAAGCCGCGCCCCGGCTGAACACCGGGGTGCCGGTGATCGACGCCGGCGTGGCCCTGCCCGCGCCGCAGGCGGCGGCCAGTGCCAACCCCATGCAGGTATTGGCGGAGGCGGGGGCGTGGATATGGCTTGCCGGCCTGCTGGCCCTGCTTTTTTTCAGCGCTTTGTCGGTATACAGGCTTCATCACAGGCTGAAGGATGCGGACAAACTGTTTGACGATGTGTATCTTGCCCCTTATATCGAAACGCCGTTTGTGCTGGGCTTTTTCCGCCCGCGTATCTATCTGCCCCAGGGGCTGGACGAAAAGCAGCGGGAGTATGTTTTGCGGCATGAGCGCACCCATATCCGCCGGGGGGATATTTTTATAAAACCGCTTGCGTTTTTACTGCTGTGCGTCCACTGGTTCAACCCGCTGGTGTGGGCGGCGTTTATTTTGATGAGCAAGGATATGGAACTGTCCTGCGACGAGCGGGTATTGAAAGAGCTGGGCCCCGGCGTGAAAGCGGATTACTCGGCGCTGCTGCTTTCATTTTCGGCGCCGCGCGCCCGGATAGCGGCGGGCCCCCTGGCCTTTGGTGAAAACGGGGCGAAGACCCGTATCAAAAACGCGCTGCATTATAAAAAACCGGCCTTTTGGGTGCTGCTGGCTGCATTTTTGGCGCTGGCCGCCGCCGCGGCGCTGCTGCTTGGCAACCCCAAGGCCCCGCAGGAGGAAGCCCCTTTGCCGCAGGCGTTTTTGCAGCAGATTTGCGACGGCGCAAAATATACGGATGGGGAGCTTATGCTGGAAATACCTGATGCTATGCCGCAGGGCTATACGGCACGGCAGCTCTCAGTGCATGTGAGCGGCACGGCGCCCATGGGCGAGGGTGTGATGGCGGTACACGCGTTTGAAGGATTGTCTGAAGGTTTTGGGTTTGAGCCGGGAAGTATCTACCGGGAGAGGCTGGCCGAAAGCGGTGAAGGCCAGGGCATAGAGCTGGAGATCGACGCGGCGCTGGTAGAAGAGGACGGCACTGTTTTGTACAGCGCGTCGGCGCAGCTGACGGAAAAAGAGCCGCCTGCCGAGATGGGCATACCGGTGGAAAATGTGACCATCGCCCAGGGTGAGACGGCGTTTCATCCAGACGGCGTTACAGGGGAAGGCGCTCACGTTTTTGTAAAGCTGGTGATGACACAGGGCCGCTATATCACCGAAGAGGACGGCATCGCGCTGGGCGGCGGGATCGGCCCTAAGAACTATGTGGGAAAATGCCGCCTTGAGATATGGACGAAAAACTGGGAGGGGAAAGAGGGCAAACCGCTGTATCTTTATAACGTAGCCGGAGACGGCAGTGAGGAGATGACCTTTTGCACCGACAGCGACGCGCTGCCCCATTTGCTGGAATTTGAAGATTACAACGGCGACGGCAACCCGGAATTTACGCTGGGCCAATGGGCGGGAAGCAGCGCCGACGCTTACACCCTGTTTTCTATCGATGAGACGGGGGCCCCGCGCCAGATTTCAGGCGCGTATGAAATCTTTGCCTCAAATGGAAAGTCTTCCGCTTTTGAATATTCTGCCCTGTTTGAGAAAACAGAGGGCGGATTTCAGACGATGATCTATGACAATGCGCTGGGTGAATTTGTCTCACAGGAGTATCAGTGGGACGCGGTGCTGGAAAGGTTTGTGACAGCGGAAAGCGTATAGGCGGAAAGTTTACGGCACTTTTTGCTGCACAAGTGCCGCAGAGGAAAAAACGGAGTGAAGAAGGGCAGGCTGTTTATGAACAGCCCGCCCTTCTTTATAAAAAGCAATATACGGTTATCCGTTTTGGTTTTCACACAGGACGCGCCCGCACAGGGCCTCAAGGTCAGTATAATAGGTGAGGGCCGAGGTCTGATTGCGGAATTTTGCCGCGCCGCGCACCCCTTTTAAATAAAATGCGGCATGGGTGCGGGCCTCGCGCAGGGCGCGTTCTTCGCCTTTTTCTTCACACATGGCGCGCACCTGGCGTTTTAAAAGGTCAAGACGCTGCCGCAGCGTGGGGGGCGGGGGCGGCGCCTCGCCTTTTAAAAAAGCCGTGATCTCGCTGAACAGCCACAGGTTGCCCATGGCCCCGCGGCCCACCATCACCATGGCGCAGCCGGTATCGTCCATCAGCTTTTTTGCCCCGGCGGCAGAGGTGATATCTCCGTTGCCGATGACAGGGATGTCTACCGCGCGGACGACGGCGGCGATATAGGCGGGGTGGATAGGCGGCGTATACATCTGGGTGCGGGTGCGCCCGTGAACGGCGATGGCGGCAACACCCGCCGCCTCGCACCGTTTTGCAACCTCGGCGCAGGTGACGGTATCCTCATCCCAGCCCGCGCGCATTTTTACCGTCACGGGGAGGTTTACCGCCTTCACCACGGCCCCGGCGCATTCTGCGGCCAATTTTGGGTTTTTCATC
>JAUNTE010000333.1 GCA_030538855.1 Oscillospiraceae bacterium | reverse complement strand
GACGGTTGCGGCGGGTCTGTCCAAACAACATGCGTGAGGCCGCGCTGGAGAGCTGCAGCTCTTTTTTTGCCCGGGTGATGCCCACATAGCAAAGCCTGCGTTCCTCCTCCAGATCCTCATCGGAATAACGGCTCATCTCACTGGGAAAGATCCCCTCTTCAAGCCCAAGGATAAAGACGTAGTCGAACTCAAGCCCTTTTGCCGCATGCAGGGTCATCATCACCACCGTATCGCTGTCGCCGTCATAGCTGTCGATATCGCTGATCAGCGCCACTTCCTCTAAAAATCCGGCCAAAGAGGCTTCTTCTCCCCGCTGGTCTGCATAAAGCTTGACGCTTGAGACCAATTGGCCGATGTTTTCAAGGCGCGTTTTTCCCTCTTCTCCCTGATTTTCAAGCATTTCACGATAGCCTGACTTATCCAGTATCTCCTCGGTCAATTCTTCCAGCGGCTGCGTCTCCAGCATCGCTCTCAAATGCTCGTACATCATGTAAAACAGTTCAAGAGAAGCCGCGGCACGGGACAATTCAGGATACTGCCGCACCGTGCGTACCACCTCTAAAAGGCTCACGCCCTTTTCAGCTGCGATGGCGCTGGCCGTATCCAGCGTGGCCGCCCCTATTTTACGCGAGGGCTCGTTGATGATGCGTTTCAGCCGCAGGTCGTCCTGCGGGTTTGCCAAAATACTCATGTAGGCCAGCATGTCTTTGATCTCTTTACGGTCATAAAAACGCTGGCCCCCGACGATTTTATAGGGGATGCCCGCCCGCGCAAAAAAGGTTTCGATCGGGCCGGACTGTGCGTTCATCCGGTAGAGTATGGCATGGTCGCGCAGCTTGGCGCCGTTTTTCAAATTTTCTGCAATGGCCGAGGCGATGTGCGCGGCCTCTTCCTGCTCGTTCTCCGCCTCATAGTGCACAATTTTTTTGCCGTCGCCGTTCTGCGTCCACAGCGTTTTTCCTTTGCGGCCCATATTGTTTTTGATCACGCAGTTGGCCGCGTCTAAAATATTGGAGGTGGAACGATAGTTCTGTTCCAGCCGGATGACCTTTGCCCCGGGAAAATGGGCTTCAAAACTCAAAATATTTTCTATGGTCGCGCCCCGAAAACGATAAATGCTCTGGTCGTCGTCCCCCACTACGCAGACATTGCGGTGTCCGCTGCCCAAAAGGTCTACCAATTTAAACTGGGCGATGCTGGTGTCCTGATATTCGTCCACTAAAATATAACGAAACCGGTTTTGATAATACTCCCGTACTTCTTCAAAATTTTCAAGAAGACGCACCGTGAAATAGATCAAATCGTCAAAATCCATGGCCCCGGCGTCGGCGATCCGCTTTTGATAGGCGGCATAGGCCTTAGCCACCAGCTCGTCCCGATAATTGGCCGCGTTCTCCAGCGCCTCTTTCGGAGAGATCAGTTTATCCTTCAGTCTTCCAATGGCGGATACCGCCGATTTTATAGGAAGGAACTTATCGTCCAGATTCAGCCCCTTATAAACTTCTTTCATCGCCCGTTGCTGGTCGTCGGTATCATAGATGGTAAAGCTTTTCGGAAAGCCTAATTTATCCGCCTCACGCCGCAGTATCTTGACGCAGGTGGAATGAAACGTCGCCGCATTCACATCTTCGCCCTGCTGTCCCAGCATACGCGCAAGACGTTCTTTCAGCTCTCCCGCAGCTTTATTGGTAAAGGTGATCGCTAAAATATTATAAGGGCGCACCGCGCGCACCTGTAAAAGCGAGGCCAGCCGGGGCGAGGGCTTTTGCTTTAAATCGGCCATGCAGGCTTCCAGTTCTTCAAAATCCGCCTGTTCCGGCGTTCCAAACACTTCGTCGGAGTCATAAGCCTCTCCATATAAAATCAAATTCGCCACGCGATTGACTAAAACGGTCGTTTTTCCGCTGCCAGCGCCGGCCAAAATCAGCAGCGGGCCCTTTCCGGTAAATACCGCTTCTCTCTGCATCGGGTTCAGGCCGCCAAAGCGCGCGCCGATGTACTGCCTGCGTTTTTCATAAAAGCTCATTTCCAGTTTCTGCGTCATGTTTTCCTCTTTTCGTCCACATGTATAACTCATCCCATATAAAATGATTATAACACAAACCCCGCTTTAAGAAAAGCAAACGGCTGCAAAAAATAGTCCTGAAAACAAATACCGCCGCGGCCAATGTTTCAACGTTTATTTTTGCCTCTTCTCAGCGCGCGCTGAAAAAAGCGCCCGGCGCAGCAATAGCCATTCGCCCGGCTGCCGCAAATAACTGCGGGGGCAAAACCCTTAAAATCAGTCGTTGTGGGCTGTTAAAAAGCACAGGACGCTGAAAAGATGTGTAAATACTGACATTTACAGATTTGTTTGTCTCAATGTAAACATCTTAAAAAATATAACGCGGCGCTTTTGCGGAGCCCCATACGGTGATGATATGGGAAGAGAAAAAAGATAAGGCTCATTATCTTTTAACGCGCTGTCCGCTTGTATCTGTTCAGTAGATGCGGCTTAAGCAGCCCCAGTTTTTTCTTTTCAGGTTTTCAATAAAAAAAGGAT
>JAUNTE010000041.1 GCA_030538855.1 Oscillospiraceae bacterium | reverse complement strand
CCTTATACAAAGTAAGCCGGTCTCCCACATGGACGGCCGCCCGGCGGGCAAGCACCACCCGTCCCGCGTCGGTGACGGTTTTTCGCGCGCCGCCGCCGTAAACGCTCTCGATCTTTTCTGCCAGAGAACGAAAACTGTATACCCCCGTCCGGGCGCACAGCTGGTCGCCCAGTTTTTCATACAGGGTCAATTCCGCTGTGCTTGAAAACTGCTCCGGCACGATCATCACGCTGAAACGCCCCTCTTCGGCGCGGCGGCGTATCTCGTCTACAAGGCGCCAGGTTTTTCCGCTTCCCGACGGGCCCAGCAAAAGCTCCAGCATTTCGTCCCCTCCTTTTGGCATCGTCTTTGGTCTGTCCTGAACGGCGGCGGGCCTGTCCGCGCTCATGCCCCGTCCGGCCTCGTTGCCTTTCAAAAAAGCTCCCGCGCAAAACGACGCGCGGACGCCCTTTTGCCCTTCTCTCCGCTTTGGGCTTTCCCCGCCCGCTGTTTTACAGCCTGACGCGCAGGCAACCGCCTTCTTCCCGGGCGGCGCTTTCCCCTCTGTGTTTTTAACTGAAAACGCACCTGGGGCTTATTTCAAAATAGAAAAATAAAATTTTTTCGCAAACCGTGCCCGCCTGCAAGACGAAAAACGCAAAGGCCCTTGGTAGACGCCGCGCGTTTCAACGCATAAAGGGGCCAACCCGGCGCTGATGGGGGCCGAAAGCCCCTCTGGCAAACGCCGCGCGTTTCAACGCCGCAGCCGCCGTTTATAAAAACGGCTGTTTCGTTTTTTCAAATGCCCCTCCCTGTCAGCCGCCGTTTTTCAGAAGTATGTTGTAAAAGCCTTCGCGCCGTCAACGCAAAAGCCCGCCCTTCTTTTTGCGGATGAGTGACAAAGAAAGTTTTTAAACCGGGCGTCGGCCGCGTAAGCGATTTACGGCCAAGTGGGCCGTAAAAAGCGCCGGGCGGTTTGCGCGGCACATTCCGGCCCTCGCCACGGGCCGGAAAACCCCGCAGACGCGGCCGCCTCACACGAGACAAACAAAAGGGATGACAAGAAAAAGGCGCGCCGCAAGCTTTTGCGGCCTGCAAGCCGATTTGACGCCGTGACGCGCTTTTGGTTTAGCCGTGTGAGAAAAAATTTCCGCAGCCGCCATCCGTATTTATAAAGGCGCCCTTTTTCTCTTTGCCGATGGCGTGGCAAAGGCCAAACGGCCCCTTTTCCTCTGTCACTCAAAAAAACGCGTGAAAAGGCTTTTGCCCCCGCGCGTCTGCCGGCAGCTGCCGCTGCCGGTATTTTCTGCAGATGTAAAGGCGGGGTGAACAGGGTCGGCTCTATTATACCGTATCCCCGTTTTTTTGTCATCCGTTTCCGCGCATGCTCTCCAGTGCAGATTCTGCCAATTCCAGCAGGGCAAACCGCACTTCATACCCGTCCTCCGCCACCAGCTGGCGCTCACGGGCGTTGTAGGCCTTCAGGGCTTTTTCTTCACTGCTGGCGGGCAGGCATAGGGTGGGGAACAGGACGCACCACCAGTTATGGCCTTCTCCCGCCCCAATGGTGATCTCCACCGCGTCATAGCGCCCCGCGGGCAGCGTCACGCCGTCGTAACGCCGCGTCTCAAAATAAATATTTTTTATCTCCGCTTTCACCTCGGCGCTGCAGCCCGCCTCGCGCAGGGTGCGCCGGGCCGTGGCCTCAAACTGCGGCAGCGCCGCGTTTGCCAGGCGCAGGGCTTCTTCTTTATTTTGCGCCGCCGTCAAAACCGCGCCTTCCTCCCGCAGCAGCGCATCCCGTACCAGCAGCTTCAGGCGCTGGTCCTCGGCGCTGTCTCCCGCCGCCAAAATATGCAGCCGCAGGGTATCCTGCCGCACCTCGGCAGAGGTTTCGGCAAAAGCGGCAAATTGTCCAAACAGTACGCTGATAAGTAAACCGCCCAGTAAGCTGATCGCAAAGATGTTCCTGCGAATTTTTTTTATCATAAAAGCACGTCCTTTCTTTGAATACTCAAAGTCTGGACGTGCTGCTGGTAAAATATTCCGTTTTAAATTTTTTATAAGCAAAAAATAACGCCGCCCGGCACAAGGCTAAAAACAGCCGTGGCCGCCGCCAACATTTTTTATTGTGAAAGCGCGCGCCGCACAATAAATAAACCTGATAAACCCAGCGGCAGCGTCTTTTATTCTGAATATCTTTTCCCATATTTTCCGCCGCTCTGATTTTTCGGTGTCCGCCGCTTTATTTTCAAGCGGAAAGCATACATTTCAAAGCGTCCAAAAACAAAAGCCCGACAGCATCTGCCGCCGTCCAATATTCAAAAAATATTTTCTATCACCGGGCCGTGCTGTACCGGATGCAGCACCCGTACCGACGCAAGGGACGGGGGCACCGCCCGCGCCGCCCGCGAGGCCGCCTGCTGATCGGCAAAAACGCCGTAAACCGCCGCGCCTGAACCGGTCATCAGCGCCGCCATCGCTCCGTTTTCACGCAAAAGCGCGGTCAGTTTTGCCGTCTCTTCGGTGGCGCAGGGTTTCTCCAGCTCATTTTTCATCTGCCCGCACAGCGCCGCAAGGTCGTTTTTCTCCAGCGCGGCCACAGCGGCGCCATTATCCGGCTTTTCTCCGCCGCCCAGCGCGTCGTATTTGGCATAGCCCTCCTGCGTCCCACAGCCTTTGGGGGGCATGGCCACGCAAAACACACAGGCGGGCGGCGCCTTCACCGCCTCTATCTGTTCTCCAATGCCCCGCACCCGGGCCGTGCCACCGGTCAAGGCAAACGGCACGTCCGCCCCGGCCTGCTTTCCCAGCCGCAGCAGCCGCTCCTGGGTGAGGGGGCGTCCGTACAGTTCGTTCAAACCGGCCAGCACCCCGGCGGCATCCGCGCTGCCGCCGCCCATCCCCGCGCCCACAGGCACCTCTTTGGTAATATCGATCTTGGCGCCGCCGCCAACCTCAGCCGCTTCAAAAAACAGCATGGCCGCTTTAAAAGCGGTGTTATGCCGGTCAGCCGGGATACCGTCAAGCGGCTCGCCGTCGCTGCCGATACAGTGGACGGTGATGCCCTCCGCCTTGGTCACAATAATTTTTTCGCAGAGGTCCACGGTCTGCATCAGCATATCCAGGGTATGATAACCGTTCTCCAATTTTCCCGTAACCTCCAGCGTCAGGTTCAACTTCGCGGGCGCGCTGATCAAAACCCCATTCATGCCCTCGCCTCCTTACCCATTCTCATTTTAAAGGTTGAATATCTTAAACCGCCGTACCTCTATCGCCCGTTCCGGGCACATCTCATGGCAGCAAAAGCAGCGGATGCAGCTCTGCGGCCGGATACGCGCTTTTTTCTTCTCGATAGAGATCACCTTCTGCGGGCAGATGACGGCGCATTTTCCGCAGCCGATACATTTTCTTTTTTGTATGGCCGGGTGCGGCGCAAAGCGTTTTGTCAAAAACGGCGCCGCCCAGCGCAGCCCGGGCGGAAAGCTGCCCGTCAAATCAAACGGCTTATAGCTTTCCGGCATACGAAACCCGGCCACAGGCCTGGCGGCTTCCGGGTCTCCCCGCAGCATCCCGGCGGGAAAAGCCGCCGGACACAGGCCCCGCTGCCGCGCCGCCGCAAGGTACGGCACCCGCGCGGGGTCTATCCCGATGATCTGGCAGCAGAAAAGATCGACGAGATAAGGGTCCTCTCCGCCCGCCACCAGGCCCACAAAGCGCGGCTCCCCTCCCGTGGGGCCGTCGCCCTCCATCGCCGTCACGCCGTCCACAATCGAAAGGGCCGGTTTTACCAGTTCGCACAGGTCTGCCAGCATATGTCCAAAGTCCTCCGGCTGCGGAAACCGCATATGCAGCTCAGCCTTCAGCAGGCCGGGGATGGTGCCGTATAAATTTTTCACCGCGCAGGACAGCCCCGCCATCACATGGGTTTTCAGTTTGGGCAGGTTGATGACGTAATCCGCCTGCGCAACCGGCAAAAGCTGGGTGAATTCACGGCAGCGCAGGCCGTTTGGCTGTTTTCGCACCGTCTCTTCAAAACCCTCGTATAAAAACGCGCCCTCTTCTTCGCAGGCGGCCTTCATGCCGCTTGCGGTATAGACGCCCCGCATCACCGGCCCGTTATAAGTACCGCCGCAGCTGTCCGCCAGCGTAATATGCCGCGCCCCCCGCGCCCGCAGCGCCCGTATCACCGCCCGCACCAGCATGGGGTGGGTGGTGGCGGCTTTGTCGGGGGTATGTTTTGAAACCAGATTCGGCTTGAGCAATATCTTTGTATCCGCCGTCACCGGGTGCGACGCGCAGAAGCCCTCAATGATGCCGTCCACCGCCTTAAACAGGGCGGGGTCGTCGTATCCTTTTACACAAAAGGCGCTTACCTCACTCATGCCCGTTCTGCTCCAGCTCGTGCACAAACGCCTCGATACGCTTCATCGCCTCGGTCAGATGATCCAGCGAATAGGCGTAAGAAATACGGACAAACCCTTCGCCGGAGGCGCCGAACGCACAGCCCGGCACTACCGCCACACCCTTCTCCTGCAGCAGGCGCTCGCAGAAGGTCTCGCTCGACAGCCCTGTCTTTTGAATCGAGGGAAACACATAAAACGCCCCCTCCGGCGCAAAGCATGAAAGCCCCAGCTTATTCAGCCTGTCTACTAAAAAGCGGCGGCGCACATTGTATTCGTCCCGCATCTCCTCGATCTGCTCGTCACAGCTTGAAAGCGCCACCACCGCGGCGTACTGGCTGGTGGTGGGCGCGCACATAATGGCAAACTGGTGGATCTTGGTCATAATGCCGATGATGCGCTCAGGCCCGGCCGCATACCCCAGCCGCCAGCCCGTCATGGCGTGCGCCTTTGAGAAGCCGTTTACCACCACGGTACGGTCACGCATACCGGGCAGGCCCGCAATGCTGACATGCTGCTCTCCGGTGTAGGTAAGTTCGGCATAGATCTCATCGCTCAGCACCAGGATATTCGTCTCCCGCAGCACCTCGGCCAACGCTTCCAGATCTTTTTTATGCATCACGGCCCCCGTCGGGTTTGAGGGAAACGGCAGTATCAGCAGTTTCGTCCGGGGGGTGATGGCCGCTTTCAGCTGCTCCGCCGTCAGGCGAAAGCTGTTTTCAGCCTTTAAGGGGATGGGCACCGCCACCCCGTGCGCCAGCTCGGTGATGGGCGCGTAGCACACAAAGCACGGCTCGGGGATGAGCACCTCGTCACCGGGGTCTACCACCGCGCGGATGCAAAGGTCGATCGCCTCAGAGCCGCCTACCGTCACCAGTGTTTCTTCCGTTTTATAAGCAAGGCCAAACCGGCGAAACAGATAACGGCATATCTCCTCGCGCAGCTCTTTCAGCCCCGCGTTCGAGGTATAGCAGGTGCGGCCTCTCTGCAAATTTTCAATGCCGGCCTGCCGCACCACCCAGGGGGTCTTAAAATCGGGCTCTCCCACCCCCAGGGCGATGCAGTCCTCCATATCGGCCGCCAGATCAAAATATTTGCGGATGCCGGACGGTTTGATCGTTTTCGCTTTGTCGGCCAAAATTTTTTCGTAATCCATCACAGCGAAGCGTACCCTCTTTCATCCTTGTCTTTCATCCCAAACAGTACGCCGTCTTTTTTATAGGTTTTCAGCACAAAATGCGTGGTGGTAGAAAGTACGCCGTCCATGGGGCTGAGCTGCCGCGCAACAAACAGGGCAATGTCCTGAAAGCTTTTCCCCGTCACAACCACCGACAGGTCGTAGCCGCCGCTCATCAGCAAAACGCTCTCCACATTCTCCATCCGGGCGATCTCTTCCGCAATATCGTCAAACCCACGGCCCTTCTGCGGCGTCACCTTCAGGTCAATGATGCATTTTACCCGGTCGCTGCCCGCTTTGTCCCAGTCGATCACGGTTTTATATCCTAAAATAACGCCTTTTTTTACATATTCGTCTATTTTTGCCGCGATCTCGCCGGTGCTCTGCGCCAGCAGCGTGCCTAATTCCTCGGCGCTGCGCCGGGCGTTCTCGTTCAGCAGCTTTAAAAGCTTATCCATTTTCATTCCTGCCTTTCTCATGGCGGGCGGCCTGCAAAATACAAGACATAACGCGCGCCGCCGTTTTTTCTATTATAGCTTCCCCGCCATTTAAAGTAAACGTTTTTTCTTCACGCCTCTTTTTATTCTTGACGCAGTTTGCTATAATAAATGCATCTTTATCCCCGGCCTTACGCGTGGGAGGAAATATTGTTATCGATAAGGAGCAAAAAGCATGAACGCTGTCATCACCGTAATCGGCGCCGACAAGGTCGGCATTTTGGCAAAAGTCAGCGGCGTATGCGCCGAATACAATGTCAATATTGAGGAAGTCACGCAAAACATTTTGGGCGAAGTATTCGCCATGATCATGATCGTCGACGTGGCCAACAGCACCGTACCCTTTACGGCGCTGTCTGAAAAGCTGGCCGCGGCCGGTCGTGAGATCGGCACCGACATCCGCATCACCCGGCAGGAACTTTTTGATGCGATGCACCGTATTTAACAGAAAAGGCAGGAACTAACCATGATAGATACCGGCGATATTATTGAGACCATCCGCATGATCACCGATGAAAACCTGGACGTGCGCACCGTCACCATGGGCGTCAGCCTGCTTGACTGCGCGGATGAAGACCCCAAAAAGGCCTGTGAAAAAATATATCAAAAAATCACCACCGTGGCAAAAGACCTCGTCCCCATCGTTGAGGACATCAGCGCCAATTACGGCGTCCCCATCGTAAATAAACGCATTTCCGTCACCCCCATCTCCATGCTGCTGGCCTGCGCCAAAAACCCAAACCCCGCCGATTATGCCAAGGCGCTTGACCGGGCGGCCCATACGGTAGGGGTAAATTTTGTGGGCGGCTACTCGGCCCTTGTGCAAAAGGGCTTTGCCAAAGGAGACCGTGAGCTGATCGCCTCTATCCCCGAGGCGCTCTCAACCACAAAGCTGGTATGTTCCTCTATCAATATCGGTTCCACCAAAAGCGGCCTCAATATGGACGCCGTCAAAATGATGGGCCCCATCATCCGCCGCACCGCCGAGCTCACCAAAGACGATAACTGCATGGGCGCGGCCAAACTGGTGGTGTTCTGCAACGCGCCTGAAGACAACCCTTTTATGGCGGGCGCGTTTCACGGCCCAGGCGAGCCTGACTGTGTGATAAACGTGGGGGTCTCGGGGCCGGGCGCGGTACGCGCCGCGCTTGCCAAACTGCCGAAAGATGCCGACCTCTCAAAAGTGGCCGAAACGGTAAAACGCACCGCTTTTAAAATCACCCGGATGGGCGAGCTTGTGGGCCGTCTGGCCGCCGGACGTCTTGGGGTGCCCTTCGGCATCGTAGACCTTTCTCTGGCGCCCACCCCCGCCGTCGGGGACAGCGTCGCCAACGTGCTGGAGGAGATGGGCCTTGAAAAATGCGGCTGTTACGGCACCACCGCCGCGCTTGCGCTTTTAAACGACGCGGTGAAAAAAGGCGGCGTCATGGCCAGCGGCCACGTGGGCGGCCTGTCGGGCGCTTTCATCCCGGTTTCAGAGGACGAGGGCATGATCAAAAGCGTGCGTCAGGGCGCGCTGGGCCTTGAAAAGCTGGAGGCTATGACCGCCGTGTGCAGCGTGGGCATCGATATGGTGGTGGTGCCCGGCGACACCCCCGCCGAGGTATTGAGCGGGCTGATCGCGGATGAGGCCGCCATCGGTATGGTGAACACAAAAACCACCGCGGTGCGCGTCATCCCCGCCATCGGCAAAAAAGCCGGTGACGAACTGAACTTCGGCGGTCTTCTGGGCTACGGCCCCGTCATGCCCATCAACACCTTCAGCCCCAAAACGTTTATTGACAGAGGGGGCCGCATCCCCGCCCCGCTGCAGGCCCTTAAAAACTGATTTCTTTTTGTCTTTTATATCTATACCGGCGGCCTTATGCGGGTCTTCTCAAAACCTCCCGTAAAAGGCCTTAAAAAAGCCTGTGCCTCTCTGCCCCCCGCCCGGGGCTGCAGACGGGGCACAGGCTTTTTTCGGTTTGATACTCCGCCCGGCCTAAAGTCCTGCCCTGCGTTTTTAGACAAAGCGCTGAAATGCCCCATGAAACGCGCCGGTACAAAACAGGTACAAAAAGAAAAAAACAATAAAACGCTATAAATTCGGCTTTCACGTCTGGGGCGCGCTTTTATTTTTGTTTATTATGCTTTCCAACTTTTTCTGGCATGCGCTGCCCCTGCAAGCGGCCCTTTGGCAGCAGGCTCTTTGACCCCTTTGCCCGATACGGCGGCCGTCTTTCAGGTATGTATGGCCGCCGCGCTGGGCTTTTTAAAAAACAGGGCTGGGGCAGCCTTTTATACCGCAGGCCCGGCTTTTATGCTGTCGCCGCCTGCATCATATGCTATTGAGCGGCATGGGGCGTTTGGTCTTTTTTCGTCATGTTCAGCCTATGCGTATTCCCCTTCCTCGCTTTTTTGCTCTATGCGGCCTCCATCAAAAATTTTATCGCGCCGGCGCCCGCCGTTCTCTTCCCGGCCCTTCATTTTATATCCGGCCGGGCCAATTTTGCCTGAGCAGCTTAAACTCTTTTTTCTCCGCCCTTTTTCCGCCGATGTATAAATTACTTTTTCTGCGGACATAATGAGAAAAAAGGAGGGAACGAACATGAATATCTTTTATAAGATTTGTTTGGTGATTCTAATCATCGGCGGCCTTAACTGGGGCCTTATCGGTCTGTTCAGCTTTGATTTAGTGGCCTGGCTGTTCGGCGGCGCGTCTTCTATCATCTCGCGTATCGTCTATACCCTGGTTGGCATCTCGGCCCTGTGCTGTATTCCTGGCCTGTTCAGCCGCGGTGAAGAACACTGATCTTTCTTTCGTCCGGTATAAAAAAGCGTCTGCGCGCCAAAGGGCGCACAGACGCTTTTTTATTTATCCATGTATCCCCCGCCCGTACCAAAGGCTTTTAAAAACTTTCGCTTCCGGCTTAAAATGCGAGCGCATTTTTTTAAAGGCCATGCCGGGCCCGCCCGGCTTTCAAAAAACTTTATAAGGCCCCCGGCACACAAACCGCGCTGCCGGCCCGCCATACAAACCGCCCTGGTATCCTGCACTATCTGCCTGCCGGATACCGGCGACGGCTTCTCCTCCACACGTTGCGGCCCGCCGGTATCCCGCCGCTTACCTCCTTTGGTCAATCGTAAAACAGGGTCTTTTTACTGCCTTTATAAACCGAGAGCACAACGCCGATACTGAGATACATCGTCAAAACGCTGGTCCCTCCCGCTGAAAAAAGCGGCAGCGTCACACCGATCACCGGCAGCAGCACCAGGTTCATCCCAAGATTGATCAGCGTCTGCGAAAAAAAGATACCCGCGATGCCAACGCAGATATAACCGCCCAATGAATCAGGCGCACGCAGCCCGGTTGCGAAGGTTTTAACAATCAGGGCCGCCAGCAGCAAAATCACGGCCATACTGCCGATAAACCCCAGCGCCTCAGAGAGATAAGAAAAAATAAAGTCGTTGTTTGATTCAGGCACGTTATGATGGTCGGGCGAAAAAAGGCCGCGCCCGGTGATACGTCCCGCGCCAATAGAGATCTGTCCTCTTTTTTGCTGATACATCGTCTCGTCGTACGCGTCGGGGTCAAACAGCGCCAAAATACGGTTTTGCTGATACGCCCCCATCTTATCCCATAAAAACGGCCCCCACAGCGGAGAGGTGATAAGCGCCACCCCGATCACCGCCAAAATATATTTGTAGCTCAGCCCCGCGGCAAAAATCATAAATGCGCCGATGAGAAAAAAGATGATGGCGGTGCCGTCGTCCCCCTGAAAATGTATCAGCAGCACCGGGGCCGCCCAATGCAGAAGAACGCGCCACAAAACAGCGGGCCGGTTAAGCTCTTCTTTTACCTTTGACAGATGAAGCGCAAAGGTGATGATAAAGCTGATCTTGGCGATCTCGGTGGGCTGGATGCTGAGCCCGGCCGGAAGGACGATCCATGAATAGTTTTCCGTACCGGCGGGCGCGTAGCCAAACGGCCCCATCCGAAGAAAGGTCAGCAGCACCATCCCCCAGGCAACCCCGGCGTGCAGCGGCCACAGCGAGGCCATGGTGTGATAGTCCATACGCGAGATGATCAAAGCCATTACCAGCCCCATCCCCGCGGCAAAAGCCTGCACGATGGCATCGTGGTATCTGTTGAAAAAGCTGTAGGTCTCAGGCATATTGAACATGCACCAGGATATCAGTGTCAGCACGGATAACGCGCTGCAGGTAATACATAACAGCAGATAGAGTTTGTCCACGCTTTTGCTGAAATCACGTATTTTTCCCAGCAAAGCGCCCCCTCCTTTCAGCGGCCGTTCAGCCGCTTTCTTTTTAATTTATTATCTCCGCCGCCCCGTTCTTTTTTTGATAGGACGGATATGCTGCGGCGGGCAAAAGCCGCCTTCCCCGCGTTTTTTACCGCCCGCGCGGACGGTATCCGCAGGGGGCTTCATCCCCTTCGCCGGGCCGCCCAATGCGGCCCCGGTATCTTACCTCTGCCGCGGGCCGCCGTTTTTCATGCAAGGGCGGACATAAAGACAAAAGGCCTTTTACCGGCGCGGCTGCTTTTCCATGCGCGGTATCTTGTGATTTACGGTACACGGATAAAATTATTGTACCATAAAAACAGTGGTGAAACCATAAAAAATATGGTATAATAAGTTAAATTTTTGAATTTCAGGAGATTACGCCATGCAGGTTGTCACCCACAGTAAAAAAGAGACCGCCGCACTGGGCGAAAAACTGGCCCGGCGGCTTGCCCCCGGCAGCGTCGTGGCTTTTACCGGCGGCTTGGGCGCGGGCAAAACCGCTTTCTGTGAGGGCGTGGCCAAAGGCCTTGGCTGTATCGATCCGGTGCAAAGTCCCACCTTTTCCATCGTCAACCTCTACCGGGGGCCGCAGCCCTTCGCCCATTTTGACCTCTACCGCATCCGCGGCTATGACGACCTTCTCGCCGCGGGCTTTTTTGACTATATAGACGAAGGCGCCGTGGTTGCCGCCGAATGGAGCGAAAACGCCGCGCCTTATCTGCCGGAACCCTTGATACGGGTAGATATCGCCGTCACCGGCGAAGATACCCGCGTCATCACCATTACAGGAATCGAGGAACCTCTATGATCATTTTTGCCGTTGACAGCGCGGGCAAAACGGCAGGAGCCGCCCTTCTGCGGGACGATACGGTTTTATTTGAAGAAATGCTGCACACCGGCTTCACCCACAGCCAAACGCTGCTTCCCCTGGCGGACAAAGCCTTTTCCGCCTGTGGGCTTTGCGCGGCCGATACCCAGCTTTTCTGCGTCACCATCGGGCCGGGCAGCTTTACCGGCCTTCGCATCGGGCTGGCGCTTGTCAAAGGGATGGCTTTTCCGTTTGACACGCCCAGCGTGGGCGTCTCCACGCTGGAGGCGCTGGCCGCCGGTTATCCGGGCGAGGGGACGCTGCTTTGCGCGCAGGACGCGCGGCGGGGAGAAGTGTACTGGGCCCTGTTTGAAAAAACTGCCGCGGGGGTGCGCCGCCTTGGCCCCGACGCCGCTTCACCCGTAAAAACGGCGCTGGACAGCGCGAAAAGTGCCAAAAAACCGCTTATTTTGCTTGGTGATGGTGCAGCCTTGTGCTATAATATGCTCGAGGATAAAACCTGCGCGCTTCTTGCGCCCAGCCAGCACAACCGCCCGGCGCTGGGGGCCGCTTTGGCCGGCAGGGCGGCGGCGCTGCGCGGCGAGGCACTTTCAGCCGCCGCTTTGCAGCCGCAGTACCTGCGGCTTTCTCAGGCCGAACGAGAGCGGGCAAACAAACTCGAAAAGGAGAAACTGATATGATCGCGCTTGCAGCCGACCATGGCGGTTATCAGCTGAAAGAGGCTGTAAAACGCCATTTAAAAGCCCAAAACATTGCGTTTATCGATTATGGCGCCGACAGCGAGGCGCCGGTGGATTATGCCGATATGGCGCTGCCCGCCTGTGAGGCCGTGGCCGGGGGCCGCTGTGACAAAGCCCTTTTATTCTGCGGCACCGGGGTCGGCATCAGTATGGCCGCCAACAAGATCAAAGGCATCCGCGCCTGCTGCTGCAGCGACGCTTTCAGCGCCAAATACACCCGGCTGCACAACGACGCCAACGTCCTTTGCCTGGGGGGGCGCGTGGTTGGGACAGGCCTTGCCTGCGAACTGGTAGACCTGTTTTTAAACACCCCATTTGAGGGCGGCCGTCACGAAAAACGAATAGAAAAGCTCATGAAGCTTGAACAAAAATAAAGGAGTTGTTTCTCATGGGAAAAATCATGGTCGTCGAACATCCGCTTTTAAAGCATAAGGTCACCCACCTGCGCGACCAAGCCACCGGCACAAAAGAATTCAAAGAGCTGGTGAGCGAGATCGCCATGCTGCTTTGTTACGAGGCCACGCGTGATCTTCCGACAGAGGACGTAGAGGTGGTCACGCCCATCTGCACCTGTAAAAGCCCTGTGCTCTCAGGGCGCAAACTGGCGCTGGTACCTATTTTGCGGGCCGGGCTTGGCATGGTGGACGGTATGCTGGCCATGATACCCGCCGCTAAAGTGGGCCATATCGGCCTTTACCGCAATGAAGAAACACTTGAACCGGTAGAATATTACTGTAAGCTGCCCGCCGATATTGCAGAGCGCGACGTCTTTGTGCTTGACCCCATGCTGGCTACCGGCGGCAGCGCGGTAGACGCCATTACCCAAATAAAAAAGCGCGGTGCGAAAAGCATTAAATTTTTAGGGCTTATCGCCGCCCCCGAGGGGCTGAAACGCCTTTCCGACGCCCATCCCGACGTAGACATCTATGTGGCCCAGCTGGATGAGCGGCTGAACGAGGTCGGCTACATCGTCCCCGGCCTGGGCGACGCGGGAGACCGCATCTTCGGCACAAAATAATCGGCCAATCAAAAAACACACCCTTGGGCGCAAATGCGGCGCGTCCAGGGGTGTGTTTTTTCATATGTTCTCAAGTCCCGGCTTTTACCTGTCTATAAAGCCGCTGAAATATACGCCCTGGGCGAAAGCTCGTGCATCGTAAAGTAATAAAGACAAACAATGAAAAATAGACACCCACCATTATACCGTATAAAAATAAGGCGCCTAACGGTTGCGAAATAGGAACGTAAGAGTTGTTTGTTGTTCCTATTCTAATTAGATTATAATTATCATATTGGAGGCAATTACATGAAATTTAAAGAAAAGTTACAGATATTGAGAATTAATATGAAATTATCACAAGAAGAACTGGCAGCACAATTAAATATATCAAGACAATCTGTAACAAAATGGGAAAACGGCCGATCTTTCCCGGACATCCAAAATTTGATACAGCTTAGTGAAATCTTTAAGGTTCCTATTGACAGGCTTATAAAAGATAATG
>JAUNTE010000332.1 GCA_030538855.1 Oscillospiraceae bacterium | reverse complement strand
ATGCTGTTTTCATCTTTGCCTCCTTCATAAAAATAGCCGCGGGGTACAAACCACCGCGGCCAGAGGTGCAAAGTTTTTCGTCTTTCTGCTCCAAAAGAAAAAGCTTTTCTTCTTCCGGCAGCAAAAAAGGATACTTGCTCCACAGGCGGCAAGTATCCTTAAAAATACGCTTTGCTTCCCTTCCATGGTGTTAACCAACAGGTTCTAAGGGTCAGGTTTTACCTTCTCAACTCCGCAGAGTCCCCCCGCAGTTATGAAATTTTCATCACTATAACACGCCGCCGTAAAAAAGTCAACCAACAACGGGAGAGCTTCTCCGTCTGCCTTCTCCGTCTGCGGCGCTTTTATCAGGGCCGTCTCAGGCCGGCTCATACAGCGCCTGCGCGATATTGAGAGTATGGTCCAGCATGCGTTCCACGTCGGTCAGCATCTCGCTGTACAGGATGGTCAATTCCGCGCCGCTTTTTTCTTTTTTCATATTTTCTATCTGATTCTCGCGGTAGCGCACATTTAAAACGTCGCTCTCTGCCTCGCAGGCGCACACTTGGGCGTAGCCGGCTTGATGGTCCTGCGCCGGGTCAAAATCGATCTGGTCCATCGCCAGCAGCGCCACCGCTTCCAGCCTGCGCACCTCGTCCACCTTTTCGCCGTCTATTTTTAAAGATTTTTCCTGCATACGCTCCACATATTCCGCCATATTGTTGGCATGGTCGCCAATGCGTTCGATATTACCCACCACCGTCAAAAGCCGGTTCAGCGTCACAGAATCCGCTCCCGACATCTCAAAAGCCGAAACATGGGCGATACAGCGTGTCAGCTCCGCATTCATGGCGTCCAGCTCTTCCTCCCGCCTGCTCACCTCAGGCAATTTTGCGGTATTGCCGTTCAAAATAATTTCAAAGGCCGTCTCGGCATTGGTACGCGCCAGCAAAAACATCCGCCCAATCTCCCGGCGCAGCGTATCCAGCGCAACCGCCGTACCGCCTATGGCGTGCTCTTCAAGAAATTTCGCGTACAGCCCTGCCTGCTCTTTCCCCGTCTGCTTTTTATCCGGCAGCATCCACACGGCGGCCCGGGCCAGCCATCCCCCCGCGGGTAGCAGCACCAGCGTGGTCACCACATTGAAAATAACATGCACATTGGCGATCTGCGCGGCAGGCGCGCCCGGGAACCACCCCTGCACCCATGAGACAAACGGCGTCCACTGGCAGACGCCCACAAACAACAGCGTACCGGCCACATTGAACATCAGGTGTACCAGGGTGGCGCGCTTGGCGCTGCGGTTGGTGCCAATGGCCGACAGCATGGCGGTGACGCAGGTGCCGATGTTTTGCCCAAACAGGATGTACACCGCGCTGTCCAGCCCCATGACCCCGCTCATGGCCAACGCCTGCAATATCCCGATAGAGGCCGACGAGCTCTGTACCACCGCGGTGAACAGCATACCCGCCAATATCCCCGCCGCCGGATGGCGGAACCAGGTCAGAATGGACGTGAACTCCGGCATCGCGGCCAGCGGTTTCATGGCGCCGCTCATCATCCCCATGCCAATAAACAAAATACCCAGCCCCGCCACGATCTCTCCCGCGGTACGCCATTTTTGCTTTTTGCAAAAAAGCACCACTCCCACGCCCGCAAACGCGATAAGCGGCGCGATCAGGCTGATGTCCAGCGCCACCAGCACGCCGGTGACGGTGGTGCCGATATTAGCGCCCATGATCACGCCCACCGCCTGCGCCAGCGTCATAATGCCCGCGTTGACAAACCCCACTACCATCACAGTGGTTGCCGATGAACTTTGTATCACCGCGGTAATGCCCGCGCCCACCAGCACGCCTGTCAGCCTGCGCCCGGTCAGCTTTTCCAAAATCGTTTTCAGCCGGTCGCCCGCCATAACTTCAAGGCCGCCGCTCATCCGGTTCATACCGTACAAAAACAGCGCCAAACCTCCCAGCATACTGAATAGATTCGTTATCTGCATCTCTGCCTCCTACCGGCTATCCTCTCCGGCTCTCTTTTCATTCTTTTTACATTCCGGTTTTTATTATGGCAAAAAGATATTGACGGCGGCAATACCTCTGCGTTTTATTTTACCATCGCTTTACACACTCTTTACATTCGTCCGCGCGCCGGAGGGATGCTTTGTGCTTTTCGCCCGCGCCGCCCATGCAGGCCCGCTTTTCCGGCGCCCGCACGTCAAACCCCTCTGCTTAAGCCGGCATTTTTAAGGCCCGTATGCAAAAGGACAGGCGTGTTTCTTCCGATATTTTGCGGATATGAAAAAGGCATTGTCCATTTCACATACAAAAGCGCCATGTTGACAACATGCCTTTGAATGGATATAATGCACTGTAATACTATAAGAAAGGGTGAGTACAATATTATTTGGAAAATTTTGCATTGATGATAGCTCCGCACAATTTGATATTTCAAAACATTGTACGGAGCCTAAAATACGAAAATAATTTTTAGCAGTTTTTTATTCCAGAACCATTGTTTTGGGGTTTTCTTTTCGTATTTTTAAATAGCTGACCATTGTTTTTTTT
>JAUNTE010000040.1:7034-13434 GCA_030538855.1 Oscillospiraceae bacterium | reverse complement strand
CTCTTCAGCTCTTTGACCAGCACGGTGTCGTTTTCAGAAATATTGAAAACAAAATCCTTCTGCTTGTCCGGGAACAGCTTATTCACAACGTCGTAGGCAGAGATCTCTGCGCCGCTGGTCACCCGGATGAGCAGCACCACGCGGGACACGTCGGTTGCAAAGTGCAGCTCACGGGCCTTGGCGTAGATATCGCCGGGCAGGATGTTGTCCAGCACCACATTTTTGATGAAATTGGCCTTATCAAATTTTTCGTCATAGTTCTGCTTGATATTTTGCAGACTGATGGCAAGCAGCGCGGCGTACCGCTGGGCCGCATCGTCCGTCCCCTCCACAAAAACGGCGTAATCATTGCGCTTGGCCGAGGTGAACAAATGATAGGTACAGCCGTCCTCCATAAATAACTCGGCGTTTCCCAGCCTCTGCGTCACCACGCAGTCGCGCACCTCGCCGATACGGGCAAGGTCGGTACAGGAGATGACCGTCCCGCCCTCGTCGGTTACGCCCACCATCCGGTCAATCGCGTCCTTCATTTGATAGACGACGCCTTGAAAAATCCTGTTTGCCATCATAACCTCTGCCCTTTCTCACACCAATGGAAATCACTTTTTGTGATTTTCACCAATTTCAAAATACTCTGATGTCTATTTTACACAATGCCTTTCACTTTTGCAACATATTTTAACGAAAAAATCCATAAATAATTGTACATTTTTTAAAATAAGAGCCGGTGCGCGGCGTGGCTAAGGTTATGTAAAAAGCATAACGGCAAATTGTGTTGAATTTTTGAAGAACAGGGTGGCATTATTTCCCACGCAGAGATTCGAGCTCTTTTTGTGTCAGCCTGCGGTATGCGCCGGGCGCGAGCCCTTCGTCCAGTAAAACGCCGCCGATCGCCGTCCGCTTCAAACTGACGACGCCCGCCCCGTATACGCCGAACATCCGTTTGATCTGATGATATACCCCCTGCGATAAAACCACCTGCGCCAAATACGGCCCCAGCGGCAAAAGCTGCGCGGGCAGCATACCCTGTCCGTCGGCCAGTGTAACGCCCTGTGCAAACCCCGCCTGCATCTCCTCTGTCAGCGGCGCGTCCACCTCTACCAGATAGGTTTTGCTCACATGGCGGCGGGGCGATAAAATATCGTGGGCAAAGGCGCCGTCGTCCGTCAGCAGGATGAAGCCCTCGCTGTCCTTATCCAGCCTTCCCGCCGGGAAAAGCGTCCGGCGCGGAAATTCCGCTTTGGCAAAGTCCGCTACCGTTTTGTCCCGCGCGTCGCGGCTTGCGCTGACCACCCCTTTGGGTTTGTTCAGCATCAGGTAGACATATTGCTCACGGCGCAGCGGCGCGCCGCGCAGCGTTACGGCGGCGTCCTCGCTTATTTTCATATCCCCGGCGCGGCAGATATTGCCCTCCACCGTGACAAAACCGCCCGCCAGCAGCTTCTTCGCCTCGCTGCGCGTCACCGAGGCCGCCCCGCATAAAAATTTATCCAGCCGTATCAAAGCCATCTTTTTCTCCTGTCTTCCCCGCCCGGCGGGCGAAACGAACTAGAACGATTTTACGCCCCCCGCGCCCTTCTGCCGCCTGCACCGGGTACAAATATAAGCGGCGGCCCGCCCTGCCTTTATCCATCTTTTTTTACGTCGTAAGCCCCAGGCCCACCGCCGCCTTGCCGCACGGCACAAGGCTATGGCCCCGGCGGCGCTTTGCCGCGCCCATAAGCCGGCGGCTTTTAAACAGTACCCCGCTTTTGGGGCGGCGCAAAGGCCGCCCTGTTTCATCCGCGCCGCGGATGTACCGCACTGCATTACTCCACCTCTTCGGCATATCTAAGCTGATGTGTTTCATCCGCGCCGCCCGCGTACCGGCGCCGGCCTTTCCCAAGCTTTTTCGGCGCCGTTTTCCGCTGAAAAAAGGTTTATATAGCCTTGTACCCCGGCGGGCCCTCTGTACTTTGCATTTAAAACATAAAAGTTTTTTCGTCTCACCGGGCAGAGGCCGCAGGGGGCCAAAACGCCCCTTCTCCCGCTGAAAATCCGCCCTGCCGGACGGCGGGGCGGGCTGTTTATGGTAAGCTTTTTGCGGCCTGTGGGTTTTATCGGGCCCGGCTTTTATCATATCATATTTTGGCTGGAAAAGCCTGCCGTTTTCTCCTCTTTTTTCGACAAAGGCCTGTTTTTTATGCCAGAATGCCTTGGCAGCAGAAGCCAAGGGCTATGGATAAATATACCTTTCTAATTTTTTTTCAAAAACGGCCTTTTTTTTTTGAAATACTCACAAAAAAGCGACCGGGAGGGACCTTATGACCAAAAAAATACTGGCCGCGCTGCTGGCGCTGCTTTTTCTTGTTTTATTTGCGGGGGCCATGTGGCTTCTGTTTTTCGGCGGCTTAGAGGCGCTTACGCCCATCGGCGCGCCGCTTTCTCCCCCTGCAGCTGTCAGCGGGCCGGTGCGAGGGATGTTTCTGCCCGCCTCGGCCGTACCGGCCCAGCCGCAGGATCTTCTGCGCGAGGCCGTCGGCTTTGCCGCTGAAAACGGCTTCAACACCCTTTATTTTGAGGCGCGGCAGGGCCAGCAGGTACTGTGGAAGGACGGTACTTTCCCTCAACAGGGTGAGGATGCGTTAAGCACCCTGTCGGCCCTGTGCGCTGAAAAAAACGTGGCGCTGTGGCTGGTGATGGACCCCTACGCCGCGGACAACGCGCCGGAAAAAAACGCCCTCTCGGACCGCTACCCGCAAGAGGCGGGTTCTTTCTCCCCTGAGGATGAGGCCTACCGCAAACTGGTGACCGACAGCCTGCGCCGCGCGGCGGCGGCTTACCCCATAAACGGCGTTTTGTTCACGCAGGACCCTGACGGCCTGCTGTGCGGGGCTTTGCGTGAGGCCGGTGTCACGGTGGGCGTCTGGTCCTCTGACGCTTCCCCTTATTCCATGGTCCGCGCCCCAAAAGAACAGGACATGGTACAAAGCCTTAACGGCGGGGCGCAGGCCCCGATATGGGATCTGCGCGGCGCAGACCCCGCCGTCTTCGGGCCGCTGCTGTCTGAGGCGGCGGCGCGGGAGGGCTTTGCCGGGGCCGTTACCGTAAATTATCCCGCCAGCTTTGAAAATCTGCGGGCCCAGGCCTTAACGGCGGCGCTGGCCGCCCCTGCCAAGGCCGCCCCCGGCTTTGCCCTGCCCTCGGCCCTCTCGGTAGGTTATCCCGCCAAAGATGAGCGCATCTATACCGCCCAATGTTTTATCATGGGCTCTTCTGACCCTGAAAAGCCCCTGCTGCTGGACGGTCAGGAGGTGCCCCGCTATGGGACGCAGGGCGTGTTCGGCATTTTGGTCTCTCTTGAAATGGGCGAAAATCATTTTGTCTTTGCGCAGGGGGACGAAACGCTGGAATATACCGTTACCCGTGCGCAGGGCGCGGCGGCGAAGGCCCCGGTACGCGACGCCACCCAAGAGCTGGAGCCCGGCGCCGCCATTGAAGTGACCAGCTGGCTGTGCAGCGTCCTGTCTGACCCCGCCGACGACGGCAGCATCGTCAATACGCTGCCGCAGGGCGCGCGGCTGACGGTGGCCTCCTCGCGTGAGGTGCGGCGCGGCAGCCAGCTCACCACTGCCTATCAGCTTGAAAGCGGCGGCTATGTGCTGGCCTGGTATGTAAAAGAGATCCCGGCCCAGGCCGCCGTCCTCTCGGGCCCGACCGTATCCTCTGATGAAAAGGGAGAGCTGCTGTCCTTTGCCGGGGGCCAGCCCGCCGCCCTCACCTCCCGTGAGGGCAACGTACTGCGGCTGCTGTTTTACGGGGCCAAAGCGGACGCTTTCTCTCTGCCTGAAAGCGCTTTTGTCGAGAGTATACAGGCGCAGGACACCGACGAGGGTCTGGACGTTCGCCTGACCCTGAAAGAGCCTGAAAAGCTGTGGGGATACCAGCTGGGCTATGACGGCGAACAGACCCTTCTCTATTTAAAGCGCGCCCCTGTCCTCAGCGGCGATTACGCCGCCCCGCTGAAGGGCGTGACCGTGATGGTGGACGCGGGGCACGGCGGCGCCGATACCGGGGCGCTCACCCCCGCCGGGCCCAATAATGAAAAAGAGGTCAATCTCGCGCTGGCCCAGGCCATCGGCGCGCGGCTGAGGCAGCTGGGCGCGACGGTGATCGAAACCCGCACCGGGGACGATCAGGTATCGCTGGAGGAGCGCAGCCGCCTGTTCGCGTCTGAAAAGCCCGATTTTTTCATCGCCGTCCATCACAACAGTATCTTGCTGAACGGCGACGCCAACGCCGCAGAAGGCGTTGAATGCTATTATTTTGACGAACAGCTCTCAAAACCCTTTGCCCAAAAACTGACGGCCCTTGTGGGCGCGGCCACCGCCAGAAAGACCCGAGGCGTATTCTGGGATTATTTTTACGTCACCCGTTCCACCCTGGCGCCCTCGGTGCTGTTTGAATACGGCTTTCTGCCCAACCCCGCCGAATTTGAAGACTGCTTTTCACAAGAGGGGCTGAACGCCGCGGCCTATGCCACGGCGCGGGGCGTTCTTGAAATGGTGCCGCAAAACCCCTGAGCCGGTTTTACGCCGCCCCGCGTGAGAGCCCATCCCCCCCCCCTTTTTATACCGGGGCCGTTTTCCTCCGCGGCGGGCAGTTAAGGCCCATCAAAAATAATTGCGGCAGGGCAGGTATCTTTTATAAACCATCTGTCTCGCACCAGCCCCTAAGCCATCAAAAAAGCCGCCTTGTTACAGACGATAAAAAAGCTGTAACAGGGCGGCTGCGCGTATTGCCGGGCGCTTTTTAATATGAGACGTTCTCTCTCGCTGGCCAGCGCCGCGTCTTATGTCGTCCGCAGGGGGGCAGGCGCCCAGCCGTCTGGGAGGCGGCCTGCAAAGCAGCGGGGCGTATCCCGTCTTTAGTTTAGAAAAGCCGCAGGCCGGCAGCTTTTACAAACCACCGGCCCGGCAAACGGTAAAGCCGCAAAACATTCGCCTTTTCGCCCCGCCTGCCGCCTTGAATGCCGGATAAAAAGAAGTACGCATAACGCCAACAGCGCGAAAACGCGCCCTCCCCATCAGACAAGCTGAAACCGCTCAGTCGGATATCTGTTTGATTTGCTGCAGATCCCCGCTGCACAATGCCCCCATATTTTTAAATATTTTATCCGCGTCCCAATCCCACCATTTCAGTTCCAGTAAATATGCAATCAATTCTTCGTCAAAGCGTTTGCGAATGATCCTGCATGGGTTTCCGCCGGCAACGCTGTAAGGAGGAATATCTTTTGCGACAACCGAATTTGCCGCTATGATCGCGCCGTCCCCAATACAAACGCCCGGCAGTACAGTCACGTTTTGTCCGATCCATACGTCATTGCCCACAACGGTATCGCCTTTAAAGGGCAGGTCTTCCACGGCGGGGGTAAACTGTTCCCATCCGCCGCCCATGATATTGAACGGGTAAGTTGTAACGCTGTTCATCCTGTGGTTGGCGCCGTTCATGATAAACTCGATACCCTGCGCAATGGCGCAGAATTTTCCGATAATCAGCTTATCTCCCAAAAAATCATAGTGGTGCGTGACATGCTCTTCAAATTTTTCCGCGCCGTTCACATCATCATAGTAAGTGTATTCTCCAACAATGATATTTGGCCGGGTAATCACATTTTTGATATATACTACTTGCCTGATTTTATCATTTGGATATACATGATCCGGATTTGGTCCCATCATTTCACCTCTCAAACTTTGATCTCTCAAATACGCCTTATACCACAGCAGGCGCCGGGCGCTGTATATCACCGTCCCAGCGTGAGCTTTTGGCCCCGTCACATACCGGGGCTGCTTTGATATGTCATTTTTGTATTGCTCTCAAATAAAACGGGCACGACAAACACTCCGAAGGCACAGCGCCATGAGCCAATCTGGGCAACGCCGGCCCGTTCGATGGACTGGAGGCCGTCAGTCCAATGCGGCAAGGTCTGATTTTTCATAACGGTTATGGCCATAAAGCTGCTTTTTATATTTCCAGCACCGGATGGCCTCTTCTAAAGATTTTCCTTTGTTGTCTGCAAAAAAGTCACGGATATAGGTATTGTATTCAAATTGCTTATCGATCACGGTCGTCCCTTTTTTCTTTTCTTCCATAATTTTATAATAAGCCGCAATCGCTTCTTTGTAGGTTTTTCCCGTATTGCTTTTCAGCCATTTTTGAAAAGCAACATTGAAAGAAAAGCTTCCGCCGATATGCTCTTGAAAGAAAGCCCTGTGTTTTTCAGAGCATACAAAATCCGGCTCGATCGCTGTATCTTCGTTTATGTCGGATATCACGGCCGCTTTTTTATTTTTTTAAGAAAACCGGAATTTGCATCCGGGTTGAAGAAAAAAAAACAAACAAATATTTAATTAATTTT
>JAUNTE010000040.1:0-7024 GCA_030538855.1 Oscillospiraceae bacterium | reverse complement strand
ACAGAAGCCGGTAATGTCCTGCCGGTTTCAAGAAAACAAGCGATCCTATTCGTTAATTCTGTTTTATCGCCTGAAGCAGGCAGATCGTTTTCTCTGCAAAAATCGGTCAGCTCTTTCTTCAAGTAATAAAACCCCCGAAAGGTTTCACTGTCTAAATGCCTATCCAGCTTTGGTCTTTCCGCCATTTACATTCCCCTCCGCAAATCCATAAAGCCAAACCCAGGGCGGCAGCGTGAAAAGCTGTCGCCTGTTCTCACAAACCTTGCTAACGCTTTTATACAGGCCGCAATCAAAAACCGGCCGTCTCTTAATCCCGCAGCCACCGCGTTTGGTAAATATATCTCACTTCCCGCAGATTCCTGCCGCCGATGTTATCCTCTAAAACATCGCCTGCGGGCAAAAAGCCAAACTGCTCATAAAAATGCCTGGCCCTTTCGTTCTCCTCCAGCACCCATAAAAAAATGTCCTCATAACCCTGCTTTTCCAATTCTGAAACAGCGCGCTTTAAAAGGCTTTTCCCATAGCCTTTCCCCATATATCCGGGCAGCAGATAAAGCGATACCACTTCGCCCCAGCCCTCAAACTGTTGAAAGCGAGAGCCGCAGAAGCAGGCGGTGCCTGCAAGTACGCCGTTCTCCACGCAAACCAGCGTCTTCCATGGCGCAATTTCTGCATTTTGTGCCCAGCGCCCCGCGGGGATGGCCTCAAGATAACTCTGTGGAATGATGCCCTTGTATGCATACTTCCAGCTTTCTTCATAGATGCGGCTCACCGCCATGGCGTCGTCTGACGGTAAAAGATAGCGTATTTTCATGCCTTTGCCCCCATGCGCGCATTTCATATCGTCTTGCGGAGAAACTACTGAAAGCGGCGCCCATTTTGGCAGGCCGCCGCGCCTGTCTCCGCCGGATATTTCATGCGCTCCCTGCTTTAAAACGCGCTGACAGCAGCTCTGATGGACCTGCCTTTATTGAAACAGCCAAAAAATCTTTACACTTTTCCGGTGCAGAAATTTCTTCATGTCAACCGCGCTGTCTCAGCGTAAACAAGGCGGAAACAGACCGGCCCGCTAAAACCAAACCGCTTTAACGATCAGCCATATGGCAATGGCCCAAACCATCACGACAGGGACGGCATAAAACCACCTTTTAGGTCTGCCGTCTTTCCATAAGTCAGCGGCAAGCGCAAGGTTTTTCTCCCAGACAGGTTTTGGAATGAAATGTATCGTTAAGGCGGCCAAAGCAGGCAGCAAAACAAGGTCATCCAAATATCCCAGCAAAGGGATGAAATCAGGTATCAAATCGACAGGCGACAGCGCGTAGGCAACGGTTATCGCTGCAAAAAGCTTTGCAATAAACGGCGTCTCTTTATCCTTTAGCGACAAAAAAACAGCCGGTATTTCAGCCTTTAATTTTTGTGCCCTGCTTTTCAGGTCCAACTGCCGTTCCTCCTGCAAAGTGCTGTTTGCCTCGTTTACCTTATCCGCCGAACATACCCTGCAATTTTTATTGCTGCGCAATAAAAAACATTTGATTTCTATGGCCTCGCCCTCGCCGCTGTCGCGGCAGCCGGGCGAATGGCCAAAAAAATATCCTCCGCTGCGCTGCGGCTATTTTTATTGCTACGCAATAAAAATATTTGATCTCTATGGCCTCGCCCTCGCCGCTGTCGCGGCAACCGGGCGAATGGCCAAAAAAATATCCTCCGCTGCGCTGCGGCTATTTTTACTATACTATCATATCCGCCTGTTCTTCTCAAGGCCGTTTGGTGAAAACGGCAGGGGGGGGGGTGCCATACACCCCTGTCTGCAACAGGCACTTTATGCATATCGCCTTGTTTTTTACGGCTGTTCCAGATATAATGAGAAAGATTATAAACTTCTCAAAAAGCGGGCGGTTTTCAAAAGCTTTGCCTGTTTTGCAGAAAGGGGCTTTTTATGCGCAGCGTTCTGGTAGGATGTACCGGCTTTGTGGGGGGCAATCTGGCCGCAAGCCATACTTTTTCAGCCTGTTACCACTCCACCGACATTGCTGAAAGCTACGGTACAAAACCTGACCTTGTTGTATATGCGGGGATAAGGGCTGAAAAGTTTTTAGCCAACGCCAGCCCTGAGGAAGACCGCGTCGCCGTTATGCAGGCGTATGAAAATCTGACCAAAATGCAGCCGAAAAAGGTAGTGCTCATCAGTACCGCAGACGTGTACCAAACGCCTTGCAATGTGGACGAGCGCACCGCTGTTGAGACACAGGGCCTGCACCCTTACGGCCTGCACCGCTTTGAGCTTGAGCAAAAGGTGCGGCGCGCTTTCCCGGACGCGCTGATCGTACGCCTGCCCGCCCTGTACGGCAAAGGGTTAAAAAAGAACTTTTTGTACGACCTGCTCACCGTGACGCCCGCCATGCTGAAAGAAAACGTCTATGCCGCGCTTTGTGAAAAAAACCCCTGCATAGCCGGTTGTTACCAACAAGGACATAACGGTTTTTATAAGCTGAAGCCGCTCTCGGCCTCCGACGCGGCCGCGCTGCGGGCCTGGTTTTCACAAAACGATTTTAACGCCCTCTCGTTCACCGACAGCCGGGCGGTCTATCAGTTTTACCCCCTCAGCCGCCTTTGGGCCGATATTGAAACCGCCCTGAAAGAGGACATTCCCCTTTTAAACGCGACGGCTGCGCCCCTCTCGGCCGCTGAGATCCACAAAGCCGTCACCGGGCGGGCGTTTTGCAACCAGCTTGCGTCCCCCCCTGTTTATTACGATATAAAAAGCGTCTACGCCCCGCTTTTCGGCGGTGATAAAGATTATTTTATCGGGCGTGAAGAGACCTTGCGCGGCATTGCGGCCTTCTGTCAGACGTAAAAGGCAGGGATAACCTTCCGCCGTGTCACCGCGCGTCCCCGTTTGTCTGCTTTGCCGCGGCTGCAAAGTTTTTTCTCATTGTTTTGCCGGGTGAAAGGCGCAGGGTATCACCGGCGGCGGGGCTATCAGGCCAAAAACGCGCCCTGCGCCGAAAATGCGCTGAATCCGGGCGGACGCGGCGCTGAAGACGTTCTCTTTCTGCACAGGGCTTAAAAACGCGCAAACGGCCCCAGGGCCCGCGCAACTTTTAAAGGCGGTGAACTTTTTATGAAGCTGGCTTTTTCAAATATTGGCTGGACGGCCGAATACGACGAAACGGTTTTGCCCATGCTGCGCGCCCTCGGCTTTTCAGGGCTTGAGGTCGCCCCTACCCGCGTTTTTGCCCAGTCGCCCTACAGCCATCTGCAGCAGGCGGCCCTTTGGGCCAAAGGCCTGCGCGAAACTTACGGCATGACGGTGTGCAGCATGCAGTCCATCTGGTTTGGCCGCACCGAGAACATTTTTGGCTCTGATGCCGAGCGGCAGGCCCTGCTGGAATATACCGAAAAAGCCTTTGCCTTTGCCCAAAGCACCGGTTGTAAAAGCCTGGTGTTCGGCTGCCCGCGCAACCGCAATATGCCAAGCGGGATAGACGACCCCCGCCCCGCGGAAGAATTTTTTGCCGAGGCGGGCCGCCGCGCGGTGCGCTATGGCTGCGTGCTGGCGCTGGAGGCGAACCCTCCCATGTACAACACCAATTACCTCAACGCTACCGCCAGCGTACTGGCACTGGCCGAAAAGCTGGCCTGCGACGGCATACGGGTCAACCTGGACGTCGGGGCCATGCTGGCAAATCAGGAGCCCCCTGCGCTTTTAAAGGGGCGGTGCGCCCTTATCAGCCATGTCCATATCAGCGAGCCGGGGCTGGCCCCCCTCTCCCCTCATCCCCTGCACGGCGCACTGGCCGCGCTGCTGCGTGAAGAGCGGTATGAGGGCTTTGTCTCGGCTGAAATGAAGGTGCAGCCGCCCGAAACGGTAAAACAGGCGGCCCTCTGCCTACGGGAGGTATTTGGATGAAAATATACGAGGCCAGCGCGGGCGTGCCCGCCTTTACCTGCCAGGAGTTTTTGCCCCGACAGCAAAACTACTGCCTGCTCATCCCCGTCATCAACGAGGGTGAGCGCATTTTGTCCGAGCTTGCCCGCGCCCAAAAGCACGGCGTCGACAAGCAGTGCGACGTCATAATATGCGACGGCGGCAGCACCGACGGCAGCATGGAGGCGCAGCGACTGCAGGCCCTCGGCGTCAATGCCCTGCTGACGAAAACCGGCCCCGGCAAACAGGGCGCGCAGCTGCGCATGGGGCTGTGGTGGGCGCTTGCGCGGGGCTATCACGGGGTGCTGACGGTGGACGGCAACAATAAAGACAGTGTGGAAAGCGTCCCTCTGTTTATTGAAAAACTTGAACAGGGTTTTGATTTTGTGCAGGGCAGCCGTTTCATCAAAGGCGGGCGGGCTGAAAACACCCCACCCGCCCGCTGGCTGGCGGTACGTTTCCTCCATGCGCCTGTTACCAGTTTAGCGGCGGGCAAGTGGTTCACCGACACCACCAACGCCTTTCGCGGCTATTCGCGGCGGTATCTGCGCCATCCCTTGGTGCAGCCCTTCCGCGACGTATTCACCGGCTATGAGCTGCTGGCTTACCTCTCTACCCGGTGGGCGCGCCTTGGCATGAAGGCCTGCGAGGTGCCGGTGGCCCGCGTCTACCCCAAAGAAGGGCCCGCCCCCACCAAGATCAAAGGCGTAAAAGGCAGCGCCGGGCTTTTAAAGATCCTGTTCGCCAATCTTGCGGGCAGGTATGCGCCTCCTGCAAAGGAGAAACGCGGATGAATTATGATAAGATCATTCTGGGCGCGGGGCTGTACGGGCTGTACAGCGCGGTATACTGCGGCCAAAAAGGGCAGCGCGTTTTGGTGCTGGAGTGTGACAGCGCCCCCTTTATGCGGGCCACCTATATCAATCAGGCCCGGGTGCACATGGGCTACCACTACCCGCGCAGCTATTCCACCGCCGTAAAAAGCGCCCGGTATTTTGAGCGTTTCTGCAAAGATTTTGCCTTTTGCCTGCACCAAAGCTTTGACCAGGTATACGCCACCAGCGCGGCCCACAGCTGGACGGACGCCGCCCAGTTCCGGCGGTTTTGCAGCGCGGCGCATATCCCCTGTGAAAAGACGGACGAAGCGCGTTATTTTCGCCCCGGCCTTGTGGACGGCGCGTTTTTGACCAAAGAGTACACCTACGACGCGCAGGCGCTGAAAAAATACCTGCTGGATAAGCTGGACAAGCTGCCGAACGTCTCTCTGCGCTGCGGGGCACGGGCTGAAAAGATCGAACAGCTGGGCCGCAGCTTTCGCCTGACGGTACAAAACGAGACCTATGAGACGCCGTACCTGCTCAACGCCACCTATGCCGGTGTAAACGAGGTGCTGCGCCAGCTTGGCTACCCGCCGTTCTCGATCAAATATGAACTGTGCGAGATCATCCTCTGTTCTGTCTCTGACGGGCTGAAAAACACCGGCCTCACCGTGATGGACGGGCCTTTTTTCTCCATCATGCCCTTTGGCCAAACCGGCCTGCACAGCCTCACCAGCGTCGCCTTTACCCCACACAAAACCAGCTACGACGCGCTGCCAACTTTTGACTGTCAAGCCCGCAGCGGCGGCTACTGCGCCCCTGAAAAACTGGGCAACTGTGACCTCTGCCCTGAAAAACCGGCCAGCGCCTGGCCGTATATGAGCCGCTTGGCCCATAAATATCTGCGTGAGGAACTCGACTTTCAATATGAAGGGTCTCTGTTTTCGATGAAGCCTATTTTAAAAGCGTCTGAGATCGACGATTCTCGCCCCACCCTGATACGCAAATCCTCAGACGACCCGGTCTTCGTCAGCGTTTTATCCGGCAAGATCAACACGGTTTACGATTTAGAGGAGGTACTGGACGCATGAAGGACGGAAAAGAGAGCAATTTTTTATCAGCCGCCGTCTACCTTGGGGCCAACGCCGCGGCGGTGCCCGCGTTTTTAGATATGCTGCAGGGGCAGCTGGCCGCCCATTTTGAGGCCTACGAGATCTTATGCGTAAGCGACGCGCAGCCTGAGGGCGCCGAGGCGGCCAAAGCTTGGGCCCAGGCGCATCCGGGCGTCTCGCTCTCGCTCATCAATATGAGCCTTCGGCAGGGGGTCGAGCTGTCGATGAACGCGGCCCTTGACCTTGCCATCGGTGATTTTATCCTCGAGTTCGATACCATAGAGACCCCCTACCCCCCAAAGCTGATCTGGCAGTGCTACCAAAAAGCGCTGGAGGGGCACGACATCGTGACGGCTGCCCCCAAAAAGAACCGACGCGTCTCCTCACGGCTTTTTTACCGGCTCTTCAACGCTTTTTCCGGCAGTATGTATCCCTTGCAGACAGATCTCTTCCATCTTTTGTCGCGCCGGGCCGTCAACCGGCTGAAAGCCCAAACCGCCTATATGCCCTACCGCAAAGCCGCCTACGCGGCCAGCGGCTTAAAACTTGCGGTACTGCGGTTTGACGGCCCCGCCCCGGCGGCCGGGGCGGACCACAGCCTCTCGCAGGCGCTGGATTCTTTAGCCCTGTACACCAACGCGGCCTATAAATTTTCTCTGGGGCTTTCTCTTCTTTTGCTGGCCGTCACCGTGGCGGCGGCGGTTTACGCCCTCATTTTATATCTGGGCGCCTTCAAACCCATCGAGGGCTGGACAACCACCATGCTGGTCATGTGCGGCGGCTTTTTCGGCGTCTTTTTGATTTTGGCCATCGTGCTGAAATATCTCTCGTTGCTGGTGGAACTGGTGTTCCGCCGTCAAAGCTATCTGGTGGAATCTATTGAAAAGCTGGGGTAATGGATACGATATGAAAAAAATTTTACAGCGTGACTTTTCACGGCGTTGGTATCTTTTCATTTTGGCCGCTCTTTTTGTGCTGCGGGTGCTGCTGGCCTCGCCGCAGGATATTTTTATCCTGCCCGACGCGTCCTCTATGGACGACGCGCTGATGTTCCGGGCCGCCCAAACGGTGACGGCCGGGGCATGGATGGGGCCGTATTCCTGGGTGGCGGCGGGCAAACATATGTTTTTTGCCGTCTGGCTGGCGTTTTTACATGCGCTGCATAT
>JAUNTE010000331.1 GCA_030538855.1 Oscillospiraceae bacterium | reverse complement strand
TATTCTTCTTTTTTCACCTGTATATATTCCAGTTTTCCTTTTCGGCAAACCGCCAGTTCCAGCCTGGCCTTGGTGCTGTAAAATTCATAATCAAGCATATCGTTGATCTCGCTGCCGTCTATCGAAAGGATGGAAACGCCCTTGGCAAGCCCCGCCTTATCTGCGGGCGACCCCTTTTTTACTTCTGTGATTTTTACCGCCAACGTCTTTCCCCCTTTCCCGCGCTTCTGCTTTTACCAGTTTATCATAGTTTCGTCCAAAAGGCACGAAAAAAAGCTATTTTAAAAGATGATAATAAAATCTTTTTCATGCTTTTGCGGTCTTGCCGTTTTATTCCCCGCGCCCATCAGCTGTTTTGCCGCAGCGTGATACGATACGGCTAAAACTATTCGCTCACAGATGTCATTGCAATCTCTATAAAGCCCCCTTACCGGCAGTTTTCCGCTTTACGGTTGCAGGCTTTCACATACCCGGCAGGCCAGGCTATTTATCAGGCCCTGGATAAAACCTGTTTGCCGCGTACGATTTTTTCTCTGCGCAGACTTTTTTCAGAAAAGCAGTTTTCTAAAGCTTTCCCCGCGCCGAAGCGCTTTAAAACGAACAATAAAAAAAGGAAGGATCTTCTCCTTCCCCTTTTTTATGAAAGCTGTTAAGCTTCCTTTTTTACGATTTCTTTGCCCTTGTAGTAGCCGCAATTGCCGCATACCTTATGGGGAAGTTTATACTCGCCGCACTGCGGGCATTTTACCAACGCAGGCGCGGTCAGCTTCCACACAGAGGAGCGCCTCTTATCACGTCTTGCTTTAGAAACCTTTCTCTTCGGTACTGCCACTTTAAGCACCTCCTCAAATATGTTTATTCATCGGTCAGCAGTTGACTTAATATTGCAAGCCTGTCGTCAATTTCCTGCTCTTTGCAGGCGCAGCCGAGCGACCGCTCTTTACCGCAGACAGGACAAATGCCTTGACAATCCTCACTACATAATAATATAGTAGGAATCGCGAGTACCAGTTCCGTGAAACAAAGTTCATAAAGATCCAACCTGCCGTCTGGGGCATAGGGTAGGTCTTCTTCCCCGGCATGCATTCCATCTTCTTGGATAAACGCCTCGCGAAATACCGGTATGACCTGCTTTACCGGTTTGAGACAACGCGCGCACTCGGCTTCGACAGTAACATTTCCCTCTATCGTCAGCCGGACAGCCTCGCCTTCAAGCCGTGTCGTCACTATGAAAGTTACCGGGGATACGATGGTGCAGGCATCAAATCTTTCATTTGAAAAATCAAAAACGGCCTCACGCCGCTTCACGGTGTCATATCCGCTAAATATTTTTTTAATATCTAACAGCATAACATCATCCATCCCTCACACGGTCACCTGATTATTATATCGATTATCCCTCTGTTTGTCAATAGAATTCACAAAAAAGAAACGCCTTTTTTGTAAAATCAGCCGGATAAGAAAAGCAGGCAAACTTTTCTGTTTGCCCGCTTTTTATTTCATGCTTCTGAAATGCTATTATTTATATTTCTTTACGTTTTCAGGCAAAACTTCTTCTCCGGCAGAAACGGTTACGATCAGCTTCGTGCTGTCGCCGGTCAGTTTATCCAAACGGTCAAGCAAATCGCCCAAGCCCTCCAGATCATGGTTGCCAATTTTCAGTACGCCGTCCAGATAGATCTCGACAATATCGTAGTTGCCGGCTAAAATACCGGATATAAACCCGTATAAAGTATCATACCCGCTGATATTATACTCATCCACGTCAATCAGTCGGACGGCATGATTGACGTCGTAGGTAAGCTTCATGCATTTCTCAATGCAAACAATGTTGCCGGGGGTGGTCGCCGCCGCGGCATTGATCATTTCAATCATCGTTTTGGTCTTGCCGGAGCCTTTGCTGCCAACAATCAGTTTAATCATAGGATTGACCTCCTTATTTTTAAACACCTCACGGTGCTGCTACCTCTTATTGGCCCTTAGCTGAGTTTTGCCTCCAGCTGCGCCTTTTGCGCCTCATAACCGGGCTTGCCGAGCAGGGCGAACATATTTTTCTTGTAGCTTTCAACGCCGGGCTGATCAAAGGGGTTGACGCCCAGCAAGTAACCGCTGATAGCGCAGGCGTATTCAAAGAAATAGATCAAATAGCCCAAATTACTTTCATCCAGCGTCTCCACCTCTAATAAAATGTTAGGTACGCCGCCGTCGGTATGCGCTAAGATGGTGCCCTGCATTGCCTTGCGATTGACATTGGAAAGGTTTTGCCCTGCAAGAAAATTCAGCCCGTCAAAATTGTTTTCATCTTTTTCAATGAACAGTTCACACTGCGGCTTTTGAATGTCCACAACCGTTTCAAACATAACGCGAGACCCTTCCTGAATGAATTGCCCCATGGAATGCAGATCGGTCGAAAAAATGACGCTGGCCGGGAAAAGGCCCTTGCCGTCTTTGCCCTCGCTCTCGCCAAACAATTGTTTATACCACTCGTTCATCATGGTAAAGTTGGGCTCATAACAGGCCAGAAGCTCTACCGATTTACCTTTGCGGTACAGGA
>JAUNTE010000330.1 GCA_030538855.1 Oscillospiraceae bacterium | reverse complement strand
AAAGAACCTCCTGAAGTTCAAAACCAACAGGAGGTTCTTTTCATCGCAATATTCCGGCAAACATTTCCGTATACACACAACACAAGATTATCGGGGTGATAAAGCTGGCGGACTATGGAACTACCACTTATTACAAATCGAAAGAGGGAGTTACCGCAGTTAAGAAATGTAAAAACGCTATAATTGGAAAGAGAATAGTCGCCGTTTAGAAGGAATTGCAGGAAATCGAAGTAGTTTCCACATATTTTTTTGGGGCTGGGAAGTATCACTCTTTAATTATATGTTTAAGATTATGAATAGCATCTATGCTTGAGGAAAGATAAACGGACTTTTTGAATATCGATAGTTGGTGGAAAGAGCTACCTTTTCTTTTCTGAAAAAATATGATATACTATACAAATCTGATACCTGTGAATTCAGGCAATCGGACAGCAAAGTAGGATTTTGTGCGTGTGCCAATCGGCACGAAGTGCCCGCCGGACGGGGAGTTGGCGGTGGGACGAACAGTGAAGGATTCACTGGCGGTGCAGAGTCCGCATCCCGTTGCTACATATTCTGGAAGAAGAAAAATCGAACTGCCTCCATTTATGTAGCTGATTCTACATAAAAAGGAGGTTTTTTCTGTTTTCAAACTCGCAGTCGATTTATTCTAATTCTGGAGGTATAGTTAAATGAATCCTAAAGTTAAAAAAATAGTGGTTATCGGTATGCTGGTTGCGGCTCAGGTGGTAGCCGGGCGCTTTCTTTCTATTTCGCTGCCGATTGTTAAAATTGGTTTCGCCTTCCTGCCCCTTGTGATTGTCGCTATGCTTTACGGTCCGGTGTGGGGCGGTGTAGCAGGAGCTATTGGCGATATTTTGGTGGCGGTGCTGGGCGGATATGGGTATTTTCCGCCGATGACGATTTCGGCAATCCTGTCCGGTGTGATTTACGGTGTGTTTTTATACCGCAAGCCGGCGGACATCAGGCGTATCATTCTTTGCGTGGTCTGTGAAAGCGTTTTTATCAGCGTAATCTTACAGACGCTCTGGCTGATGCTTTTAACGGGGAAAGGGTATCTTGTTTTGCTGCCGACACGTATTGTGCAAAACCTGATTACCATTCCCATTCAGGTGCTTTGTATCCGTTTGGTAGCATACCGTGTGGTGGACTTGGTGAGAAAAGCTGAAGGCCCTGTGAGCAAGCAAGGCGGAAAAATGTGATGGGAATCGAATTGTTTCGAGAGGCTTTTCAGCAGACGACCAGTAGGGGCGTGTTTTTTGACAATGCGTCTATGGGACCGGTTGCGCCTTGTGTGACGGAGGCGATGAATGCCTGTATGAATCTGCGTCAGACTATGCCTATGAAATATTACCGCTTTGCAGAAGCGGTGTTTCCTTCCTGCAAATCCTTGCTGGCGGAGTTGATTGGAGCATCTCCGGAAGAGATTGCATTTACGGAAAGCGTGACCTACGGTATCAACTCTGCCGCCTGTTCCTTGCCGCTTCAAGCAGGAGATAATGTTATTCTCTGTAACCGAGAGTTTTCATCTAATGTCTATCCTTGGATGCGATTGGAACGAGAGAAAGGGATAGAGGTACGAATTGTTCCCCACCAGAGCGGCGGATTGACTACGGAGCTATTGGAGCGATATGCAGACGAGCGCACACGGGCGGTTTCGGTAAGCAGTGTGGAATTTGGAGATGGTTTCAAGACAAATCTGGAATCCATCGGTGCTTGGTGCAGGGCACATCAGGCGTATTTGGTGGTTGACTGCGCCCAATCGCTTGGCGTGATGCCGATGGACGTAAAAAAGTGTCAAATCGATTTTATGGCAGGGCTTTCATCTAAGTGGCTGTTGGGACCTTTTGCATCCGGATTTTTGTACGTCAGGAAGGAACTGATTCCCGAACTGACTCCGCCATTTGTGGGCGCAGACAGTATGAAGACTTTTGTGGATTCTACAAATTATCCGTTTGACCTGAAGGAAGATGCTTCAAGGTTTGAAGGCTCATTGCCGAATGCGCCGGGAATTGCCGGACTGCGTGCTTCGCTTTTGCTGATGAAGCAGACCGGTTTTGAAGAAATCCACAAAGCTGCTTGGAATGTCAGTGGATACTTTATTGAGGAGCTGCGCAAACTGCCGGTGGAGCTTGCCCCCTGTACGGAACGGGATAGTACAAGGTCTACCATTGTATCTTTCCGTCCGCCCAAAATTGAGGTGACTTATGCGACACTCAGGCAGAACGATATCGCCTGTTCAATGAGGTGTGGATATATCCGTACCGGCATCCACGGGTATAACACGATGGATGAAGTTGATAAGGCTGTGTCCGTACTAAAAGGTTGTCTGAAATAGCTGACACTACTCTTTCAATTGGACAAGAAGTTACTTATATATTGATTTTAGAACTACAGGTTTGTTAGAAAAGCGGAGGCACTTTAAGATGTGTCTCCGCTTTTGATATACCGGCGTATCGGTGTTTAATCTGGATTTAAGCGTGATTTTAACTTTTATGGGTTTATGCAATTTGGTTAATAGTTTTCAATCTGATGACCTGATTCGTCCCTGCTCTTTCAGC
>JAUNTE010000039.1:3100-13552 GCA_030538855.1 Oscillospiraceae bacterium | reverse complement strand
CGTCCTCTTCACCCGGTGCAGACGCGCTAAACGCCTGTATAAGCGGCAGCCGCCCGCCAAGCGCAGCAGGAGGCAAAGCTTCCTCCCCCGCGCTCTGTACGGGCGGCGATATACTTTCCGCCGCACTCTGTACGGGCTGGGATATACTCTTCACCGTTTCAGGCGGCGCGCACGCCGTCAGCATCAGTAACAAAAAAGCCGTTAAAATGGCTGTTATGCGTTTCATCCTTCTCTCTCCTTTTTCAATATGGGCGAGGTACCGTCAAACAGCGGCCATGGGTCGATGCTGTTTTTTCCAATTTTAAACTCACAGTGCAGGTGCGGCCCGGTCGAGAATCCCGTCGTGCCTACCTCGCCCAGTTTATCGCCCTGCCTCACCAGCTGTCCCGGCTCTACGTCCAGGCTGTCCATGTGATAAAAATAGCTTTTCAGGCCGCCGCCGTATTCGATCACCACCGTATTGCCTGAAAGCTGCAAAAATTCCGCCACCTCCACCTTTCCATCGGCGGGCGCGTATACCGGCGTACCAAGCGGCACGGCAAAATCCCACGCGCCGTGGCGGGCGGGCGAAGGGTCGTCGTTGATATAGCGTATCACCCCAAAAGGGGTTGATATTTTATAATCGCATTTTAATGGAAAAGTATATTGTTTTTCCCAGTACATCCCGGCGTCGGCGGTGTAATAAAAAGGCACTACCTTCTGGCTGAATTCCCAGTTGGCGGCGGCGGAATCCCAGGTTTCATTGGTCACCGTCTCGTCCACCTCGAGATACTGCACCTCAAAATCCCGTTTTTCTACCTGCAGTGTCAGTGAGGTCTCTCTCTCTCCGGCTTTCACGTTTACGGCATATTCACCCGGCTGCTGCAGATAACCCGCAGGTATCAGCGCTTCCCATGTATCTTCATCGGCTTTTACAAAGGTGACAGGCCCCAGCGCGCTCTCGGCTTCTATCACGGTATCCTCGGGGTAATACTGCGCCCGCAGCAGGGCGACGCCCCCCTGCTGTACGCTTTGCGGCGCAAGCGACAATACCGGCTCAGGCCTTGGGATGTTCAGCATGAACGGCTGGTACGCCGTAAAAAAGCCGTTTCCCGCTTCTTTGCCGTCTATCCTGCCCTCCACACGCAGCAGATAATCTCCATTTTCTGAATATGTAAAGGCCTGCCGTTCATTCCACTCCTCCACGGTGCCGGTGAACAGCGTCTCTTCCCCGCGCAGCAGGGTCACCACCGGTTCGGCCCCCTCCGGTGCCGTGACCTGCAGCTGCGGCCTCTGCGCCGTAACCATGATGGAGACGCCCCCTTCGGCGTCTGTCAGCTCTTTAGAGGGCAGGCCCCACACTGCCCGGGCCCAGAAGCTGCGATGTACAGCGGTCACCCTCTGTCCCTCCAGCTGTATCGATACCACCGGGATAGCAGTGGTGTCCAGGCTTTCATACTGGATGAAAATATAGATCCCCAGCCCGCCCAAAAGGACGAGCAGACAGCTTATTACCGCAAGCAGCTTTTTCATATCCATCAACCCCTTTTATAACATTATACTACAAAGATAAAAAAGATAAACATTTTGCCGCACCCGGCCCTTTTTTATGCGCAAACCACAATAAAAGCCCTGCCCGTCTTACAGGCAGGCTTCACAAACGGGCAGGCCATACAGCCCGCGCCGCCGGGCTTACCCCTGCATACTTACATAAAAAGCCTCTCTGCGCCAGCCGCGCTTTTTCCTTTTTCCGCCGCAAAATATCCGGCGGACGTTTCCCCTAAGCGGACAAGGGAAAACACGTCTGCCGGCGGTTAAAATAAGCGCTGGCGGTGTTCTCGGGCTGGGCGGGCGACAAGCCCGCCTTCACCCTGCGGCCCTGCCGGCTGCCATTTCCGCTCCCGAAAAACCGCGCTGCCCTTTGTCCGCTTAGGGTAAAGTAAACAAATACAATAAAAGCTACGGCGGTTAAAACCCTACGCACAGCCTCCGGCAGGCGGCTGATCTCCGGGGCTTTTCTTTTTGCTTTCGTCCCCAGCGGGCGGCCCCGTGTTTTTATCCGCAAAAAGCGGTCTCTGCCTCTGCCGCAGGCCGCCTTTTTTACGCCGCGCGCCCGGCAAAGGGGCGCCGCAAAAAAAGCCGGGCGTTTACCGTCCGGCTTTCTCTTTTAAAAGCTCTGCAGGCCAAAGCTGATCCCCAAAGCGCTGTCCACCCGCTGCTGGTCCTCCGGGTCGATGCGGCCGGTACGCTCCTGCAGACGGTGCTTATCCAGCGTGCGCACCTGCTCGAGCAGGACGATGCTGTCTTTGGTAAGCCCGTATTTCTGCCCTTTGATGGGAATATGGGTGGGCAGATTCGTTTTATCTTTTTTTGAGGTGATTGCGGCGGCGATCACCGTGGGGCTGTATTTGTTGCCCACGTCATTCTGTACGATAAGTACCGGCCGCACTCCTCCCTGTTCACTGCCTACTACGGGGCTGAGGTCTGCATAAAATACCTCTCCGCGTTTCACGTCCATGGTTCATTACCTCCTTTTGCCCCTAGTATGTCTCGGCAGCCTGCGGTTTAAACAGCTTTTTTGATTTTTTCGTCGGCCCCTTTCGTCATATTCCCTATATCTTCGGCATCCGCGTTTTTCTTTCGCTTTCTTTGCCGTTTCCTCATACTTTTTCCGGTTCTTTTTCTGTCTGTTTTTTTGTGATCACCGCACGGGCGACAGTATGCCCCGCGCCGCATACCGCTTCGATTTCCAATCTCTCCGCCGTTACAAAAAATGTTTCGCCCTGGGGCGGTATACGCCCCAGCTTTTCAAAAATATAACCGCTGAACGTACTGTTCGGCCCTCCGTCCAATTCCATCTCCAGGGCGCGGCTAATTTCTTCAAGGGTGGCTTCACCCGTCACCTGCAGCACGCCTGTATCCAGCTTCAGCACCTCATTTTTTCTCTGCACCCGTTTTTCGTCCAGGTCGCCCACCAGACGCCGCACCAAATCATACAGGGTGATCACGCCCTGTACGCCGCCGTGTTCATCCATCACCACGGTAAAACTTTTTCCGCTTTGCCTCATTTCACTGAACAGGACGTCCGCTTTTATCGTTTCCGGTACAAACCATGCCGGGCGTACCGCGGCGGCTGCTATCTCTTTTTTTGTTTTGTGCGGCAGACGAAAATAGGTACTTGTCTCCAGTATCCCCTTTATATCGTCGCGGTCTTTCCCGCAAATGGGATAGTTGGCATAATTCGTATTTTGAATAAGCGCTTCCCATTCTTCCGGCGGCGCCTCTTCCCAAAGTACGGCCATTTTTGTGCGGTGCGTGCAGATCTCTCCGGCCGTCAGGTCGTCAAATTCAAATACGTTTTGGATAAACGCCTGCTCTTCGGGGCCGATGCTGCCGTTTTCACCGCCCGCGTCCACCATCATGCGTATCTCTTCCTCCGTCACCTGCTCGTCCTGCCCGTTCGGGTCTATCCCAAGCAGCCGTAATATCCCGTTGGTTGAAGCGGTCAGCAGCCAGACCAGCGGGGCGAATACGCGTGAGACGAAACGCAGCATAGAAGCCATGCCCAGCGCCAGCTTTTCGGCGTTGCGCATGGCCAGACGTTTGGGCACCAGTTCGCCAAACACAAGCGTAAAATAAGACAATACCAGCGTGATCATCACCACCGCTATCGAATCCAGCGTACCGCGGGCCATCCCCACGCCAAGCCCTAGCAGCCAGTCCACCAGCTTATCTGAAAAATGGTCGGCCGCAAAAGCGCTGCCTAAAAAGCCGGACAGCGTGATGGCCACCTGGATGGTGGCTAAAAACCGCGCGGGCTGGCTGGTAAGGGCCTCCAATTTCAAGGCCCGTTTGTCCCCCTGTCCGGCAAGCTTTGTCAGCTTTGCACTGTTCATCGAGATGACGGCGATCTCAGCGCAGGCAAACACCGCGTTCAGGGCAATCAATACGGCCTGCAAAATCAGTTCCATAAAAACCTCCATATGTTATGTATGATAAAGGCTGAAACGACAAAAAGGCACCTCCCGTTTTTTTAAAGTAAAAAAACGAGATGTGCCTTTTATTTTTGCCTATCGCGGCGCTTCCTGCCGCCCTGGTACTGTCCGGGTCGTCCTGCTCCATCGCGTGACGGCACCTAGCCTTTCATCAAATTGAATGCATGATAACAAAGAATGAAAAAGCTGTCAATACGGCCGCTTAAAAATTAAAAATTTCTTCACATCTTCGCGCCTTTTCACAGCCAGCCGCTACAGCACCTTCTGCCCGTTTACCGTCACGCAAAAGCGCAGGCCCAATTTTTCACCCGCTTTGCGGCAAAGCAGCATGCGTTCCAGAAAGATCTCAAAGTAATCCATCACCGGGCTGATGGCGGTGTCTATGGTGAGCGACAGCGTCAGTGTTTTTTGTGCAATATCCAATTCTGTATGCGCCTCTTCCACCGCATAATTTACCCGGTCGTGAATATCAAAGGTCGCAAAATCTTCGTTGCGCACCCTGCTGCGGCGCACATCGGTCTTATCGCCTAAAATCAGGGCGGCGGCCACCTCGTTTACCGGAAAAGCCGTGCCCTCGTCATGGTTGCCGACAGCGCTTACCACCGTTGCGATCTCCCCGGCCTCCATCCCCATATGGTCTAAAATACGAAAAGCCATCACCGCGCCCGACTGCGCGTGATCCACCCGGTTGATGACGTTTCCAATATCATGCATATACCCCGCGATATAGGCAAGCTCGGCTGTGCGCGGGGGGTAACCCAGCGCCAGCAGCAAATCGCGCGCGGCCTCAGCCACCTTGGTGACATGGGCAAAGCTGTGCTCGGTATAGCCCAGCGCCGCCAGCGCTTCATCCGCTTTGGCGATATAGATATTCACTTCTGCACTTTTTTTGATCTCTTGCGCCGTCATGGTTTTCCCTCTTCCAATATCACAAAGGCGGCGGCAGCGTCCCCCTCATGGGTAAGCGACACCAGCGCCCGCCAGCCGTGTTGTTCCATTTTGTTCAAAAGTGCGCCGGTATACGCAAAATACGGCGCGCCGTTTTTATCCCGCAGCACAGAAAGCTCTTGCCAGCTAAAGCCTGAAAGCCCCGTGCCCAGCGCTTTGCCAAACGCCTCTTTTGCCGCAAAATTCGCCGCCGCTGTCTGCGCCGGGGCGCTTTTTTTATTGAGCAGCTCACGTTCCTCCAGGGTAAATACCCGTTCTGCAAACTGCGGGCGGCCCAGGCTTTTTTCAATACGCGATATGGTCGTAACGTCCACCCCGATGCCAATCATCCCACCGCCTCCTTTTCTCTCTTTTCCTGTTCCCGCGCCCCGGGGGCATTCCGGTCCTGTCCCGGCTGAAAAGCCGCGTCTCCCGCCGCCAAAAACAAAGTTTTTATCCTTTATCCCGCCACCGTCCTTATCATCTCTTTATATAAACGCCGCCGGTTTTGGCACGGCGCTTTTTTCACACCGTCCATCGGGGGGCGCACCGCCTTTTCTCCGGCGGCACGGCACGGTTTTTTCGGGATGTATATTATTATACCATATAACTGCTTCTGCATGAAACGCCCTTCTTGAAAAAATTGCTTAAACTTTACACGCCGTCCGTCTGTACACTGGCAAAAATGTCCTTCAAAAAACGCCGGTTTTGGAGGCCAGCGGATTTGGGGGTGATTTTTTTGGTTTTTTCAGCCGTCCCGTCTCTCTTTTGCTGAAAGCAGACTTTTTTGCTTGCAAGCCCATGTCAAACATGCTATGATAAATCCATACGCATTGAAGAAGGAAGTAAGCTTTCCATTTTGTCCCCAGAGAGGCGCGCCCAGGCTGTAAACGCGCCGGCAAAAGGATATGCTGAAGTTCCCTTTTGAGCGGCTTTGCTGAACCGGCTGCACAGTAGGCAAAGACGGCCCCCGCCGTTATCGGGATGCGAGCGTTTGCCGTTCACGGCAAAAACGAGGGTGGTACCGCGGAGTTTCAAGGCTTCGTCCCTTTACCATAAGGGACGAAGCTTTTATTTTGTCCCAGACATTTTGCAGAGGTGAAAAAACGATCATGAGAGAAGCATTGCAGAACATCAAAACGGCAGCGGAGGAACTGCTGTCAAAAGCCGATACACAGCAGCAGCTTGAAGAGTTGAAGGTGCGTTTTCTCGGCAAAAAAGGCGAGCTGACGGCTATTTTAAAACAGATGGGCGGCCTCTCTGCCGAAGAGCGCCCGGTTATCGGCGCGCTGGCCAACGAGGTACGTGAATCCATCGACGCCGACCTGCGCCGCCGCGCCAAAGAACTTGGCGACGCGGTGCTGGCCCGCCGTCTTGCAGCTGAGTCTATCGACGTGACCCTGCCCGGCGTACAGCCCGCGCAGGGCAAACGGCATCCCTTTCAGCAGGTGTTGGACGAACTGAAAGACATTTTTCTGGGCATGGGGTTCGACGTGGTCTCCGGCCCTGAGATCGAGTACGACCACTATAACTTTGAAATGCTGAACATGCCGAAAAGCCACCCTGCCCGCGACACGCAGGACACCTTTTATATCACGGAAAACATGCTGCTTCGCACCCAGACAAGCCCTATGCAGATCCGTACCATGGAGGCGCAGCAGCCTCCCATCCGTATCATCTGTCCCGGCCGGGTATACCGCAGCGACGCGGTGGACGCCACCCACTCCCCCCTGTTTCATCAAATAGAGGGGCTGGTGGTGGATAAGGGCATCACCTTCAGCGATTTGAAGGGCACCCTTGAGGCCTTTATCAAAAAGCTTTACGGTGAAGAGACGCGCGTGCGCTTCCGCCCGCACCATTTCCCCTATACCGAGCCCTCCGCTGAAATGGATATGAGCTGCTTTAAATGCGGCGGCAAAGGGTGCCCCCTCTGCAAAGGCGAGGGCTGGATCGAGATCCTCGGCTGCGGCATGGTACACCCCAAAGTGCTTGAAAACTGCGGTATCGACCCGGAGGTCTATTCCGGCTACGCCTTTGGCGTAGGGCTTGAGCGTATCACCATGATGCGGTATGGCATTGACGACATGCGCCTTTTGTATGAAAACGACCTGCGCTTCCTGAGCCAGTTTTAAACAGTAGGAGGATACAGACATGAAATTACCCTTGAACTGGGTGCGGGATTTTGCCGATATGAAAACCACGCCCCATGAATTTGCTGAAAAAATGACCATGAGCGGCAGCAAGGTCGAATGTTTCTCCAGCGAGAGCGACGAGATCAAAAACGTTGTAATCGCCAAGGTGCTGAAAATCGAAAAGCATCCTGATTCCGACCATCTGGTCGTCTGTCAGCTGGATGCAGGACAGGAGACGCCTTTGCAGATCGTCACCGGCGCCGGTAACCTGAAAGAAGGCGATCTTGTGCCCGCCGCCCTTGACAAAAGCCGTCTGCCGGGCGGAAAAGAGATCCGTAAAGGCAAACTGCGCGGCGTGGCTTCAAACGGTATGCTGTGCAGCCTTGGTGAATTGGGGCTTACCACCCATGACTTTCCCAATGCCGTTGAGGACGGCATCCTCGTGTTGGATGAAACATGTGCGCCCGGCACCGACGCCTGCGCCGCGCTGGGGCTTGACGACGTAAGCGTCGAATTTGAGATCACCCCCAACCGTCCCGATTGTCTCTCGGTGCGCGGCCTTGCCCGTGAGGCCGCCGCAACCTACGGCGTCCCCTTTTGTGACCATACCCCACAGGTAAAGCCCGGGCACGGCGATGTGGGCGAATTTTTAAAGGTCGATATCGAAAACAAAGAACTTTGCTACCGCTACATCGGCGCGGTGGTCGAAAACGTGCGGGTAAAGCCCTCTCCCCGCTGGATGCGTGAGCGCCTGCGCCTGTGCGGCGTGCGCCCCATCAATAATCTGGTGGACATCACCAACTACGTCATGCTGGAATACGGCCAGCCCATGCACTGTTTCGACTACAAATATGTAAACGGCGGCCATATCACGGTGCGCAACGCAAAGGCCGGTGAAAAGATCGAAACGCTGGACGGCGCAGACCGTACCCTCAGTGAAGAGATGCTGGTCATCGCCGATGAAAAAGGGCCTATTGCGGTCGCGGGCGTCATGGGCGGAGAATTCTCCGGCGTATATGACGACACCACCACCATCGTCTTTGAAAGCGCCATGTTCAACGGCCCCTCGGTACGCACCACGGCCAAAAAACTGGGGATGCGCACCGAGGCCTCAGGCCGTTATGAAAAAGGGCTTGACCCCAACGGCTGCCTGCGCTGTCTTGAACGCGCGCTTGAACTGGTACAGCTGCTGGACGCAGGCGACGTAGTGAACGGCGTTGTGGACGTGTGGACGCATAAGCGCGATAAGCGCAGGGTGCCGCTTCGTCCCGAGGCCATCAACCGCCTGCTCGGCACCGCGCTTTCCAAAGAGGAAATGGTCTCTATCCTGCTGCCGCCGGGCTTTGAGATGGAAAGCGACGAAATCGTCGTCCCGTCCGACCGCTTTGATGTAGAGCGCGACTGCGATCTTGCCGAAGAGGTCGCCCGCTATGTGGGGTATAATAAAATGCCCTCCACCATCATGCGGGGCGTCGCCACCGCGCGGCCCACGCCCCGGCAGACCTTTGACAGCCGGATGACCGAGGCGCTGGTCGGGTTCGGCCTGTATGAGATCGAGACTTTCTCTTTTTACAGTCCCAAAGCTTTCGACGCCATAAATCTGCCTGAGGGCCACCCCCTGCGCCGCGCCGTCGTCATCTCAAACCCGCTGGGTGAAGATACCTCCATCATGCGCACCACGGCGCTGCCCAGTATGCTGGACGTCGTCTCACGCAATATCAACGTGCGCAACCCGGAGGGCGCGTTTTTTGAAAACGCCACTGAATATATCCCCGCTGAAAGCAGCGACGTCCTGCCCACAGAAAACCAAAAGCTGCTACTGGCCGCTTACGGAAAAAGCTGGGATTACCTGGCCATGAAGGGCGTGGTGGAAAAGCTGCTGGAGACGGCGGGCATCAAATCGCCGGTCTTTATCCGCGAGAGCGAAGCCCCATCTTACCACCCCGGCCGTACCGCAAAAGTTTATGTGGACGAGACCGAGCTGGGCCTTATTGGTGAACTGCACCCCGCCGTATTGGCCAATTATAAAATCAAGCCCCGCGTTGTGGCGGCTGACCTCAACCTTGATCTTTTGTTCGCCTGCCGGGGCGGCACTGCCGCCTTTAAAGCGCTGCCAAAATTCCCCGCCGTCACGCGGGACCTCGCGCTGGTGGCAAAAGAAGAGATACCCGCGGCCGAACTGTACAGCCGTATTGAAAAAGGCGCGGGCAAGCTGCTTGAAAAGCTGTCGCTGTTCGATATTTACCGGGGTGACGGCGTGGCCGAGGGCTGCAAAAGCCTTGCCTACAGCCTGGTGCTGCGCGCCCCTGACCGCAGCCTGACCGACGAGGACGCGGACGCGGCGGTACAGAAGATCTTAAAAAATCTCAGCGAGATCGGCGTTGTGCTGCGCAGCTGAACTGCCTTTTGGCTCTTTTTGCCCATTTCGGCTTTTTTCTCTCTTTTACGCCGGTTCAGGAAAATTTGTTTTTTTACAGCCGTCTTTTTATTGAAAAAGACGGCTGTTTAGTGTAAAATAGACATAGATATTACGGCTGGCAAGGAGGGATATGGCAATGAGTGAGAAAACGACTATTTTCAGCATCTTTGATGATCGGGATACCCAGATCAAAAAAAGCATGATGGAAATATATCAGGCCCTGAAAGAAAAAGGGTATAACCCGATCAATCAAATCGTCGGCTATATCCTGTCGGAGGACCCAACTTATATCACCACCCATCAGGGCGCGCGCAGTAAAATACAAAAAATCGACCGGGACGATCTGCTGCACGCCCTGCTCAAAAGCTATTTAAGCGAATGAGCAATATTTTTTGAAGGAGAACACATTTATGGCTTTTACCGCACCTCTCACTTATAAAAACCGTCCGCTTGTGCGGATGGGCAACCAGATTTATTACGGCAGCATGACAGACCCCTGTGTGGCGTATCTGCAGGTGCTGACCACCAAAACCGTCGATGGCGTTGAAGAGGCCGACCGTGTGCACGTGTCGCTGCTGGCCACCGACCAAAAACTGCCTCCCGCGCAGCGCCTGCTGCAGCAAGGCAACAAAACCGGCCTGTACGCCGCGCTTGAGATCGCCACCATCTGGCTTGAGCACGCTTTGGCCGACGCGAAAAAGCAATAGTTCCACCCTAAAATGAGGTATCCTGTTTTTTTCGTCGGATATCTCATTTTTTCTTGATTTTTTGTCCGTTCTGGGTTATTATTTTTTTTTGTAAAAAGCCCTTAAATCAAAACCGAAAGGATGTTTTCTCTATGAAAAAAGTGTATACAGGCAAAACCAAAGACGTTTTTGAGCTTGAAAACGGCAACGTGCTGCTGAAATTCAAAGACGACTGCACCGGTAAAGACGGTGTGTTTGATCCGGGTGAAAATACGGTGGGCCTCACCATTGAGGGTATCGGCCGCGAGAACCTG
>JAUNTE010000039.1:0-3090 GCA_030538855.1 Oscillospiraceae bacterium | reverse complement strand
ATTTTTTTGAACTGCTGAAAGAAAAGGGTGTCAAAACCCATTATGTGGGCGCCGACATTGACAATGCCACCATGGAAGTCCTGCCTGCCAAGGTGTTCGGCAAAGGGCTGGAGGTCATCTGCCGCCTCATCGCTACCGGCAGCTTCATCCGCCGTTACGGCGACTATATTGCCGACGGCACCCCGCTGCCCGGCGGCTATGTGGAATGCACCCTGAAAAACGATGAAAAAGGCGACCCGCTCATCACCAGCGAGGCGCTGGATGCGTTGGGCATTATGACGCAGGCCCAGTTTGACAGCATGAAAGAGCAGACCCTGGCCATCACAAAGATCGTGGCGGACGACCTGAAAGCCAAAGGCCTTGATTTGTACGACATCAAATTTGAGTTCGGTTATCACGGCGACGAGGTCATTTTGATCGACGAGATCGCCAGCGGCAATATGCGTGTGTATAAAGATGGAAAAATCGTTGAGCCGATGGATCTGACGGCCATGATTTTGGCCTGAGCCCTTTCGTTTTTAAACGTTACGCCCTCGTCCGGTTTGTTGCCGGGCGGGGGCTTTTTTGATTATACTTATCCTTCCGTCTGTGCCGGACGCTGCCGAAAAACGTTCCTGCTCACCCTGCACATAAAAAGTAAAGCCCACCTATTAGCCGTATATAAAAAACGGATTTTACAAAAGGGGAGCCCGCAGCGGCTCCGTCTGAAAAAAGGCCGTGACAAACTTTAACGGATAAAGGGCACCATAAAGCAAAAAGGCGGTTTACCCGCGGCGCCCTCTTTGGCGTCAGATTTCTCCGGCGTCAGGCCTCTCCAGTGTCAAGCGTCTCTGATGTCAAACCGCAGTAAGATAAGCCCCCAAGCCCGCCCGTATTGCTTTTGCCCTACCCTGCCGGCGGCGCAAAAGCATTGGTCTTAGCCGCAGGCAGCGGCTTTTTCACCCCTTTTTGCCCCTTTGCCCGGTAAGCTGTAAAACGCTTTTCCGTGTCGTATCCCTTTCTAGAAGCGGTGCGGATGAAGTGAGAAATTTCCGCTTTTCTCAGTATTTTTTCAAATGGGGCGAAGCCTGGCCTCTTTTTTCTGCGTTCTTATATTTGAAAAAGAAAACCGGGCTTTTCATCGGGCGTTTTTTATTGCTGTCCCGCCGCGCCAAACGCCTTATGTCCCGGCTTTTCTTGTGCAAGGCGTCTTCCACTTTTTTCCTATGTTGTAAAGCAGGGACATTTGTGGTAAGATATAACGAATCATCCAAAAAAGGAGAAACTTTATGAAAAAGATTGCTTTAGTTCTGTGCGTCGTGCTGGTATGCGGCCTGTTTGCGGCCTGCGGCGGAGACACGCCCCAAAAATCCATTGAGGGCACGGCTGAGGAAATTTTAAACCAGGTATATGAAAAAGTACCGGCCGACCAATTGCCTATGACGATGGTTGGCCCCATTGAAGCCGATATGAGCGAATATTATCTTGGCGTCTCTGCCGACCGCTATAAAGAGGCCGCCAGCGGCGACGCGATGATCAACGCCGTAGCGCATTCTGTCTGCGTTGTTCGGGCAAACAGCGTTGACGACGTGGATGCCTTAAAAAAAGATATTGAAGCTGGCGCTGACCCCCGCAAATGGATCTGTGTCGAGGCTGAAAAAGTAATCGTGGACAGTATCGGCGACACGGTCATCCTCATTATGTCCGACGCCGCCACCGCCGACGCGGTGCACGAGGCCTTCCTCAGCCTGGGCAAATGATAAAGCGTAAAAAATGGCCGTGGATGGTACTATCTGCGGCCATTCTTCTCATCTTGGCAGCCGTTGCCTTTTTCCCTTTCCTCCAGCGCGCATGGCGCGCTTTGACGCATACGCCGGACGAAAACGGTTTTTATCAGGTAAACGGCTATACGATAGAGGCCCTGGGCGACGTCAATGAAAAAAGCCTGTCCTATTTTACGCGTAAGCTCACCGAGGTCGCCGATGGATCTCTTACCCCCCAAAACCGTCTTTTTTACTGCGTCGTGCCCGACAAAGCCTATTACACACAGGGCTCAGGCTACCCGGCATACCCATACGGCCAGCTGTTCTCCGTCCTTCAAAGCGGGCTGCCCCCGTCGTTTCAATACATTGATATCACCGGCTGCCTTTCTTTAGAGAGCTACTACCGCACCGACAGCCATTGGCGGCAAGAGCTTTTATTTCCTGCCGCCGCAAAGTTGGCCGGGGCGCTTGGTTTTCAGCCGCTTGACGAGACCGCCTTCAGCTGGAACGAGGCCGCCGGATACCGGGGCGGCTACGCCAGACGGATGGACAGCGCCGAGACGGAAACGCTTTATTATCTTGAAAGCGTGGCCACAAAAGCCGCCCGCGTTTACAACGCGGAAACGGGGCTTACCGGCGGCGTTTACGATACGGACGCCTTAGACAGCGATACGCCGTATAATGTGTTTCTCAGCGGCCCGGCGGGCTTTCTGCGGGTTGAAAACGAGTTCTCTGAGACGGAAAAAGAACTTGTCGTGTTTCGGGATTCTTACGCAGGCAGCCTTATCCCTCTGCTGCTGGGGCATTACCGCGCCGTAACGCTGATCGACCTGCGTTATCTCCCGGCTTCCTTGTTGGCAGAGTATATCACCTTTACCGATCAGGACGTCCTTTTTTTATACAGCACTTTTCTCATCAATAAATCTATGACGCTGCGGTAACAGGGTAAAAGAGACGCCGCTGCCACAGAGCCGTATACAGGCTGTTTTCTTCACATGGGACGCCATAGCCTCGTTAGAGAAAAAAGAGCAAACGCGCAACCAGCCGCTATCCCCCGGCGCAGCGGGCGGGCCGTATCGCAGGCGGGCAGCAGCAACCGATACCGGCAGCCCTCGCAAGGGATTTTTCATAGCTTGACCTGCGCGAAGGGCGGGCGCCGAAGAACGGCGCCGCTTGTAGACGGCACTGCGGTTTTTACCGAAGTCCTTTACCCGCTAACGCCTATTCCCGCCTTTTTCAGCATGAGCCGCCGCTGGAACGACTTTTATAAAAGCAAGCGGCTGTTTGCATTTTTGAGTTGTCCTTCCATTTCCATGCTCTTTCAGCAAAATATAAAAGATATTTTCAC
>JAUNTE010000329.1 GCA_030538855.1 Oscillospiraceae bacterium | reverse complement strand
GGGCACAGTATCTGCAACGCCGGGCGCAGTACCTGCGGCGCCTTTCGCAGCGGCGTCTTCTCCAGCCGCTGCCATCTGCCCCAACTGCGGCGCGGCCGTAAAAGGCAAATTCTGCGCTGAGTGCGGCACGCCGGTCCCCCAGCCTAAATTCTGTCCAAACTGCGGCGCACCCGTCAGCGGAAAGTTCTGTGCCGAATGCGGCGCGCCGGCCGACGCCGGGCCTAAAAAATGCCCGAACTGCGGCGCCGAAGTAAAAGGCAAGTTCTGCGCCGAGTGCGGCGCGGCAACCTCTTGACTGCAGTTTAGATAAAAGCGGCGATAAAAAAGAATAAAACAATAAAAGCGGCGGTATCACAAGTGATACCGCCGCTTTTCCTGTGCTCTGGCCCCGCCGCCCTTTGCCGTTTCGTCCGCGGGCCCTTTTTGCCCGCGCCCCTCCCTTTTTACAAAACGCCGCTGAAATCCGCGTCGTTTTGTATCGCTCTGCCTGTGCTTTACCGCGCAGGCGGAATGAAAAGAACAATTGCGCAAAACGGCAGAAAATCTCAACGTTACCGGGCGGCAGCTCTGTTTTTTATGTTTTTTCAGGATTTTTATAAACTTTTCTCATTAAGATGAAAAAAGCACAGATCCTTTGGCTTTTCTCCCGCCGAGGGGGCATTTCGCCGTCTCTTTTCATAAGCTGAAGCATCCCGTCACTTTTCAACATAAACCGGCGGCCATATAAAATCACCGCGCGGCGGTGGAAGGATAAAAAATAGCCAAAAACGAATACCGCTGCAGCTATGGATATAAGGTTTATTTTTTGCCCTGCGCGACGCGCCCTTTCCAAAGCACGCTGCTTCACAATAAAAACAGCCAAAAAAGGATCCTCCCGCGACTGAGTTTATAAGTTTTTTCTCTTTCCGCTTTCCCGGCATATCATTTTGGCCGCGCGATAAAAAATTTGAAGCATTCGCGGTATTCAGTTCGTTTTTAACAATAGCTGCAGGTTATGATAGACCAAAAAGGGGGAATTGTTTTGTTTGTGTTTTTGATGATCCTGGGCATTGTTGCGGTATGTTTCTGCGGCGTCTGCCGGTCTCGCCTCACCCATATCGTCTATTTAATAGGCTGTATCGTTTTAAGCGGCTGCGGTATCTTCACCTGTTTTTCCGCCGTGCAGGCCTTTCGCCACGCCGCCCCCTTACTGGGCCAACAGGCGCTGCATGAGGCGGACGCCCTGTTCGGCGGTTTTACGGTGGCGCTTTCTATCCTGTTCGCTTTGGCGGCGCTGGCCGTCTCAGTTTCTCTTTTGCTGGGCAGGCAGGCACAAAGCGGCGCGTTTGCCGTCACGGTCATCTTTCAGGCGGCGCTCCTCCCGGTATGTCTTCCGTTTATTCCGCTGTATCCAGGGCCGGTGCGCGGGCTGTTCGGCGGGCTTACCCTTTCGTTTGCGGCGGGGCTTTTTCTGCTTGCCTTTCTGCTGCACTTCGCCCTTCGGCTGCGTCAGCTTCATCTTGTACGCGAGTGCGCTTTCTGCTGACAGCCGCCTTTCCGCCCTGTTATGACTGTAAAAAGCTGCCGCTTTTATCTATAACTATTTTTTATTGCCTGAAAGCGAAAAACGCTTAAAAGGCTCTGTAAGTTTTTGCATGGCATCCCGCAGATCCGCATGAAATCAAGGGTTACGCATATGCCCTTAAAAAGTTCCGCCCAACTTTGCAACGTGCGCTTGTAAAGTTGGGCGGTATTGGGGCGGCAAAAAAATAAAATCAGCAAGCCCTTGTCCGGCTTGCTGACACAGCATATCCCTTAAAACCAACCCTCGAAAAGCTGATGATGGGTTACAGGCCCCGGGCCGAAAAGAGCCTGCCAGCGGAACATTAGGCCCCAAACTCCCCTGATAGAACAGGCCTTTGCGGACGCCAAACCGCGGGGCCTGTATGATTTATCCCGAATCCCCGGAAATAAGCTTCTACCTTTCCGCATAACCGCCCCGGCGTGAGACTGGCCCCGTCTCATGCCGGGGCTATTTTCATGCGTAATTGGAGTACCAATCCCATACAAAACAACCGTAGCAAGCAGGGCATGAATATATACACTCCTGCAAAATGCTTGTTGAAGACCGCCCCCGGAAAAGGGCCGCCAGCATCGGCCTTTCCATAGCCTTTACGGAGTGGCTGCGCGCCCTTGCGGGCGTTGTTAGACAGGAGACTAAAGGTATGCCCTTCATGACTGAAGCGTCCGCAAGGACGCGCAGCCACTCACAGGTGGAACGTTTAGCAAGGCAGCGTAAGCGGCCCTTGCCGGGGAATTAGGGGAGACTCCAGTTTTTACTGATTTTCACGGAGGCGAAAAAGCAGAAAACCGCAGAGTTTGTACCACTATGTTTTGCTTGCCACGATTGAAAACAACTGGATAGCATAGTGCACTTCAATCCAATCAGGCGAAATTAAATTACAGCCCGAAAAACCGGAAGCTTGAAATACTATAAATTATCTTGATATACTTTCAAGAATTAAAATATCTTGCTTATCCTTATCTCTTAAGTCATAGCCTGAATGAAAGATTTTTTGCCCCTTTACAGTTA
>JAUNTE010000328.1 GCA_030538855.1 Oscillospiraceae bacterium | reverse complement strand
CCTCCCTTGCCTTTGCTTTGTCCGCGCTTTTATTACCCGTCAGGGTGGCTTTTATCTCTTACAGCCATCCATCATCTTTTCCGCCTCTGCACTCAGCAGATATACCATATACAAAAAACCTGGGACGATACTGAAAAACGGCAAAAAGATGGCAGACACTTTTGTATCTGCCATCTTTTTATATTAATATAAAAAAAGCAAACAGAGATGACCGTCTAAAAAAGGATCTCTGCAAAAGGCTATATCCAAATAAAGTGATACAGCCGCTATATGTCTGAATCCAGATAGAGGCAGGCAAATAATTTCACTGCAAAACCATGCGCTGTTAAGCCGTTTCGCGCGTGGCTCTGCCGCGGATAGGATAAAGAAGAAGGGCCCACCCATTACAAAAATCACCTGGATGATTTCTAAAGGCTTATAACAGATATTCCTGCGCATCATTCAAAATTCAAGTTATGGGCTATCGACGGCACGATGCTCTCACACCTGTCACCGCATAACCCACTATTTCAATTTCTGCCGTCCCGTGCAAGTTTAACAAAAAAGCCGCCGGCCCCTTTAAACCAGAGCCGGCGGCTTCATTGTAATTTCTTTTGTCTTTTATCTATTTTGTCTGTTTCACGGTCATGGCCTCGGTTTTTTATAAGTATCCGCTGTCCCGCGCTGTTTTACTGTTCTTTTAAATACGCACAGATGGCAGCAGCGGCTTTTTTGCCCGCGCCCATCGCAGAGATCACGGTTGCCGCGCCCGTTACGGCGTCTCCTCCCGCCCAAACCGCGTCGTGAGAGGTGTGCATCGTTTCATCTACGACAAAACAGCCTTTGCGGTTGGTCTCAAGCCCCTTGGTGGTATCTTTTAAAAGCGGGTTCGGAGAAGTGCCGATGGCCATGATTACCGTATCCGCCTCGATTTCAAACTCAGAACCGGGAATGGCTACCGGGCTGCGCCGTCCGCTGGCGTCCGCTTCGCCAAGCTCCATTTTCAGACATTTCAGGGCGCGTACTTTCTTTTCCGAATCTCCAAGCACTTCAATAGGATTAACCAGATTTTGAAAAACGATGCCCTCTTCCTGCGCGTGATGTACTTCTTCTTTCCGCGCGGGCATTTCCTCCATAGAACGGCGGTAAACGATAGAAACCTCGGCGCCCAGGCGTTTTGCACAGCGCGCCGCGTCCATCGCCACATTGCCGCCGCCTACCACAGCTACCTTTCTGCTGTTTTTAATAGGGGTTTCGGCATCGGACAGGTACGCCTTCATCAAATTGACGCGGGTCAGATATTCATTGGCGGAATACACCCCTACCAGCATTTCCCCGGGAATATTCATAAAGTTGGGAAGGCCTGCCCCACTGCCGATAAATACCGCGTCATATCCCTGCTCCTGAAAAAGTTCATCTACGCTGGTGACCTTACCCACTACCATGTTGGTAAGCACTTCCACACCCATCGCCTTTAATCCCTCGATCTCTTTTGCGACAATGCTTTTCGGCAGACGAAACTCAGGGATGCCATATACCAAAACGCCGCCCGCAGTATGCAGAGATTCAAAAATCGTCACTGCATGTCCTGCACGCGCCAAATCTCCGGCACAGGCCAGCCCTGAGGGGCCGCTGCCAATGACAGCCACCTTTTTACCTGTTTTTTGAATCTCACGCGGTTTCACCGCCGCGCCCGCGTTATGCGTATCCGCGACAAAGCGCTCCAGCCGGCCAATTGCCACCGGTTCGCCTTTGATCCCCCGTACACAGTGCATTTCACACTGGCTTTCCTGCGGGCAAACACGCCCGCAAACAGCAGGCAGAGAGCTTTGGCGGCTGATGACCTCAAAAGCCTCTTCAAACTTTCCGTCTTTCACATACTCTATAAAATCAGGAATATTTACATTGACCGGACAGCCCGTTACACAGGGGCTGTTTTTACAGTGCAGGCAACGCTGCGCCTCTTCTACCGCCATCTCTGCCGTGTAGCCGAGTGCAACTTCTTCAAAATTTTTATTACGCACGTCCGCCGGCTGTTCCGGCATTGGCACGCGCTGCGGATTCATATTTGGCATTATTGCCGCCCTCCCATTTTCAAAAGGTTGCAGGTATGTTCCCTCGCATGCTGTTCCGCCTCGCGGTACATTCCGTTCCGATGCATCAGTTCCTCAAAATCCACTTCATGGCCGTCAAAATCCGGCCCGTCCACACAGGCAAATTTCACCTTGCCCCCTACCGTCACACGACAGCCCCCGCACATACCGGTGCCGTCGATCATGATCGGGTTCAAACTGACGATGGTTTTTATCTGATATCCGCGTGTAAGCTTGCTCACTGCCCGCATCATGGGCACGGGGCCAATGGCAATAACGGCGTCGTAATTCTCGCCCGCGTCGATTTTGTCTTTTAAAATATTGGTGACAAACCCTTTCGTGCCATAGCTTCCGTCGTCTGTGGCCAGACAAAATTCTGTACAGGCCGCTTTCATCTCTTCTTCCAATATCACAATGTCTTTTGAACGGAACCCGGCAATCAAGTGTACCTCGACGCCTTCATTATGTAAAAATTTTGCCTGCGGATATGCAATGGCGCACC
>JAUNTE010000327.1 GCA_030538855.1 Oscillospiraceae bacterium | reverse complement strand
GCGCTGGCACTCCTCGGCAAGTTCATGGTTATGCGTGATGAGTACGATGGTTTTGCCCTGTTTTTCATGCAGGTCATGAAACAGATCCATCACCGTGCGGCTGGTGACGGAATCCAAAGCGCCGGTGGGTTCGTCCGCCAAAAGAAGGGCGGGGCGGTTGGCCAGCGCCCGGGCGATGGCAACACGCTGTTTTTGCCCGCCTGAAAGCTCGCTGGGTTTATGTTTGGCGCGGTCGGCCATGCCCACATCTTTTAAAAGCGCCGAGGAACGCGCCGCCCGCTGGGCGGCGTTCAGCCGCGCGTACAGCATGGGCAGCTCGACATTGCGTTGGGCGCTTTGCCTGCCGATAAGGTTGAAGGTTTGAAAAATAAAGCCGATCTTCTGGTTGCGAAGCCGGGATAAAGCTTTATCTTTGGCAGAGGAAATATCGGCACCGTCTAAAAAATAGCTGCCCTCGGTGGGGCGGTCAAGCGCGCCCAAAATATTCATCAGGGTGGATTTTCCGCTGCCGGATTCTCCCACGATGGCCACAAATTCACCCGGCCATACCGTCAAGTCGATACCGTGCAGGATCTCCAGCTCGTTGGGCCGCCCTTCAAAATACCGTTTGACGATATGCTGCATACGGATAATGGGGACGCGGGACTGTGCTTCGGCCTTCATCTCAGCGTTCACCTCCCGGGCCGCCGGACGGCGGAGCGCCGCCGCCGGCGGGGCCTGTGACGATGTCCACGGCGTACCCGCCTTCACCGGCTGGTACCATAAAGCCTGTCTCAGGGGCACCGGCATTTTCCTCCGCGCCTGACACCAGCGCCTCTTCGGGGTCAGCGCTGCTGCGTACCTCCATGCCCTCTTCCAGGCCGTCGCCTGAAATCTCGATATAATAATCGTTTTCTTCGCCGGTGGTGACGGGCACCGGCTCAAACACCGCGTTTGCGCCCTGTCCCGAGGTTTTGACATAGACGACTTTGCCGCCATCGGTATCTGTGCCCACCGCGTCGATGGGCACCACAAAGACGTTATCTTTGCTGGAGAGCAGGATGTTGGCCTTGGCGTTCATGCCGATCAAAAGCCCGTTTGCCCCGTTTTCAATGGTGATCTCACAGGCAAAGCCGCTGGAGGAGCCGTTGCCGCCCGAGGCAGCGGTTTTGGAGACCTGGGTGACCTTGCCGGTGATAACGGCGTCGCCGGTGGCGTCGCTGGTGATATGGGCGGTCTGCCCCACTTTGATATTGCCGATGTCATATTCAGGCACAGAGATGGAGAGCTTGAGCTTTTCCGTGTCCTGAATGACGGCGATAGCGCCGTCGACAGGCGTGCTGCCCACCGTGGCGTTTAAAGAGGTGACGGTGCCGCTGGAATTTGCGGTGAGGGTGCAGTCGTCCAGCTGGCTGCGCAGGCTTTCCAGCTCATCGCTGGAGGCGCTTTTCTCTAAAGATGTTTTGGCGTTTTCAAGCTGTTCTTTGGCGGAGGTATACTGACTTTCCAGATTATCCAGCTGGGCGCGCGCCTGTTCCATCGCTGTCTGCGCGTTTTGATAATTCCTTTCGGCCTCGTCATAACCGCAGAGGTTTTTGGCGTTTTGCAGCGCCTCCAGCGCCGTTTTTTCGGCGGCAGCTTTTCCGCCCGCGCCGTCAAGGCCGGTGAGGGAAATACCGGCGAACTGCCCGTCCGACACGGCGGGGACGTTGACCGCAGCGCCGTTATAAAAGGCGTAGGCGGCCGCAACCTCCTGCGCCGCCTGATAAGCCGCGTTTGCCGTCTCGGCTGAGGGAGCGGCAAGGTAGGCGCTGTAGGCCGCGTTGTAGGCGTCCAGCTTGGCAGCGGCATTTGCGGCGGCCCCGGCCGCTTCGGCCGCCGCCGCGTCATAACTTTGCTGCAGAGAAGAAATGGTCGCCTTTGCCGTGTTGTAAGCGGCCTGGGCGCTGTCAAAAGCGGATTTGGCCGCGTTGTATACGCTCTCCTGCGCGGCGGCCTTGTCATAAGCCGCGGTGGCTGAAGACTGCGCCTTCTCGTAATTGGCCTGGGCCTGTTCTTTGGATTCTTTTAAGTTTTTTTCGAGTTTTTCAATCTGTTCTTCAAGCGCAGAGGCGTCAAGGCGGCAGATGACGTCGCCCTCTTTTACCTGGTCGCCCACCTGGACGAGGATCTCTTTGACCGGGTATTTAAGCGAAGAGGTGACGGTGCTGACACTGCTGCTTTCAACCGTGCCTTTGGCGCTGACGGTGTTTTCAAGCGAAGTTTTTTGCAGTATGGTGGTGCGGACATAGCCGCCGGTGGGAGAAAAATCCATAGGTGTGCGGGGAGACCCCCTCAGCAGCAGGCACAGCGCGGTGACGGCGGCTGCCGCTATGAGAAGCCCCGCCAAAAATATCCATTTGCGCCTGCGCAGCAAGGCGGCTGCTTTTGAAAAAACATTTTTTACTTTCGACACAAAAATACCTCCATCATGTAACAAGTTACGTTTCTGTGATCAGTATAAAAAACGGTTGTGTGAACGATTGGAAAAATATGTGTTGAAATCAAGGAGAAAAACCAGGCGCATTGTGGTATTTTTAAAACTGTGGTATACTATACA
>JAUNTE010000038.1 GCA_030538855.1 Oscillospiraceae bacterium | reverse complement strand
ACCCTGTTGTTTTCGCAGGTGGTATAGATTTTTAAAGTAAAATGTATAGGCAATTTTAAACAAAATTACCATATTTTTCAGAAAATATTTGTGAAATATGCTTGACACAAGGTACGCATATGCTATACTAAAGTCGAAAGTGATTATAACCAGTTGTGATAAAATCTCTAAAATTTCAATATTTTTTAAAGAGGTATATACCACTTCTTCTGTTTTGCTGGTATACTAAACGCAGGCCAAGGCAAAAAATGAAACAAAAGGAGAACCGGTATGAATAAGACAAGTAAACGTCCCATCTATTTACAGCTGAAAGAAAAGCTTTTTGACAGGATCAGTTCACAGGAGTGGAAGCCCGGCGACTGCCTGCCCTCAGAACGCGCTTTGTGCGAGGAATACACCCTGAGCCGGATGACTGTGCGTCAGGCGGTAGCGGAGCTGGAACGGGAGGGCGTTGTCACACGGGTACAGGGCAAAGGCACCTTTGTGGCCAAAGAAAAGCTGATGCAGCCGCTTTTAAAGTTGACCAGCTTTTCAGAGGATATGCGGCTGCGGGGCCTGCTGCCAGGGGCGCAGACCCTTGCGCTGGAAAAAGTGCCCGCCAACAAAGCAGTGGCTGAAAAGCTTGCTATCGCGCCGGGGGACGAGGTCATTCTGCTGAAACGCCTGCGCCTTGCGGACGGCGAGCCGATGGCGATAGAGACCGCTTACCTGAACAGTGAGCTGTGCGCCCCTATCTATGACCAGCTGGCTGAAAATAAATCTTTATATCAGCTGATGAAGCGGGTGCTGCACATCACCCTCAGCGGCGCGCGGCAGAGCATTGAGATAGCCCCGGTGCAGAGCTGGGAGGCAAAGCTGCTGCGAATGCCTGAGACCGGCATGGTGATGAAGACCGAGCGGCAGACGCTGGATACCCATATGGCCCCGGTGGAATATGTGATCTCAAAATACCGGGGGGACAGATACAAATTTTATATCGAACTTTTTGAATGACGCTTTACCTACGAGAAACCGGCGTTTTTGCAGGTGAAAACCGGCCAAAGACGTATTTCTCTTACTTATATAAAAACGAACGGCAGCAGGCGGCTTTTGATGAGCCTGCCGCCCTGCAGAAGACGCGGGGCCGCGCCCGCCGGGGAAGGCCCCCCGAAGGCCGCCGCGCAAAAAAGCGTTTTGCCGCCGTACCCGCCGCTTTTAACGAAATGTTTGGCGGCGCAGTTTTGACGGATACCGGAGGCGCCGCCTCCGTGCCATGATCGTTCGCCGTACATCCAAAGCCGCGCATCGCCGCTGCTTTGGATGCGGCGCGGAGGAAAGGTAGGGTCGTCATGATAAATTTTTCAGAACGCTATTATCACTGTCTGACGCGCACCCTGGAAAAAATCAGACAGACGCAGACGGAAAAAATACGCGAAGCGGCGGTGCAGATGGCCGGCACCATTGAGCGGGGCGGCCTCATCCATGTGTTTGGATGCGGGCACTCACATATGCTGGCGGAAGAGCTGTTTTACCGGGCGGGCGGTATCGTGGACATCGACCCCATTTTTGACAGCAGTGTCATGCTGCATGAAGGCGCTGTGAAAAGCAGCCAGATGGAACGGATGTCCGGCATAGCGCGGCATCTGCTGGCGCGGTACGAGGTGGGTGAAAAGGACACTTTGCTCATCGCCTCCACCTCCGGCATCAATCCCTATCCCATCGAGATGGCGCTGGGGGCCAAAGCGCGGGGCTGCCGGGTGGTGGCGATCACCTCACAGGATTATGCCGACGTGCCCTCGCGCCACGTTTCAGGAAAGCATCTTTTTGACCTGTGCGACATCTGCGTGGACAACTGCGTGAAAAAAGGGGACGCATGCGTCTGCGTGCTGCCGCAGGACGGCGTATACGCGGGGCCGCTTTCATCGCTGAGCGCTTTTTTCATCGCCAATACCATCATGCTGGAGACCAGCCAGGTGCTTTTGCAAAAGGGAGAGAAACCCAAAATATTCGTCAGCGGGAATATCAGCGGCGCGGATGAAAAAAACAGCCGCTATGTACAGGAATATCAAAGCCGTATCAAACACCTTTGAGCCGAAAGGAGCCAGCTTATGAGCCGGAAAATCGTGGTGGCAGGGCTGTACGGGATGTCGCTGCTTCTGCATATGAAAAATTTTCCCGCGCCGGGCGAGACGGTAAACGGAGAGATGACGGCGCTGGAGGCGGGAGGAAAAGGCTTTAACCAGGCTGTGAGCGCCGCCAGAAATGGGGCGGACGTCACCTTTTTGACAGCGGTGGGCGAGGACGCCTTTGGAGAAAAGCTTGCGCAGGAGTGCCGCAGCTATGGGCTTTCGTGCATGGGAAGCGCGGTGCTGGCCGGTGAAAAAACGGCGGCCGCGGCCGTCATGTCCGACGCGCAGGGCGAGAGCCGGGTGGTGGTCTCCGCCGGGGCCTGCGCCGCCGTAAAACCGGAAGATTTCGATTTTTCACGTTTTCCGCAAAGCGGCATCCTGCTTTTGCAGAACGAGCTGCCCTGCGGAGTGAATATCGAGGCCGCGAAAGCGATGAAAAAGAGGGGCGGTACGGTGCTGCTGAACCCCGCCCCCGCGCGGAAATTAGAGGAAGAGCTGCTGCGGCATATCGATTTTCTCATCCCCAACTGGGGCGAGGCGCTGGCGCTGGCAGGCCTTGACGGGGACGCCGCCCCGGCAGAAGCCGCCGAAAGGCTGCATGAGCTGGGGGCGCCGAATATCATAATCACGTTAGGCGGCAAAGGGCTGTATCTCTCTTTTCAGCGGCAGACCCCCGCCTTTATCGAGGCCGCCCAGGTAAAGGCGGTGGATACCTCGGGCGCGGGGGATACCTTCTGCGGCGCGTTTGCCGCCCGCCTTGCAAAAGGAGACAGCCGCCGCAGCGCGGCCCGTTTTGCAAACTTTGCCAGCGGGCTGAGTGTAACGCGCCGGGGTATTATGCAGGCCATACCGTTTGAAGGCGAGATACAGGCGTTCATGCTGGCACAGACTTTTGGGGACGTGCGCGGCTGACAATAGAAAAAAGGGGGAAACCACCATGCCGAAAGACAAGAATTTATGGAAGCGCTTTTGGAATATGCAGGAGAGCGGCGTTTTGCTGGCCACCATCCTTTTTATGGTGATCATCACCTGTGTGAACAGCGTATTCTTAACGCCGGACAATATCTGGAACGTGCTGCGTTCTACAGGCTTTACGCTTCTCACCACCCTTGGCATCACCCTGGTGCTCATCTCGGGCGGGCTTGACTTGTCGGTGGGCTCGGTATACGCGCTGGGCGGAACGGTGTGCGCCAAATTCCTGGTGATGGGGCTGCCGGTATGGGTCTCTATCATCGCGGGGCTGGTGTGCGGCCTTTTGGTGGGCCTGGTAAACGGGCTGATTATCGTCAAACTGAACATCCCGCCGCTGATTGTCACGCTGGGTATGATGTATGTGGCCCGCGGCGTGGTATACGTTTTAACGCAGGGCGTGCCGGTGTACCCGCTGCCGGAGGGGTTCAAGCAGCTGGAGCAGACAAGCCTGATAGGCGCGGTGCCCAATGTGGTGATACTGGCGCTGGTACTTGCGGTAGTGATGAACGTGCTGATGAAACGCACCCCGCTGGGCCGCTCTATCTACGCGGTGGGCGGCAACGCCGAGGCGGCCCGTATCTCGGGGCTGAATGTCGGGCGCGTCAAACTTTTTGTCTATGTCATCACCGGCATGCTGGCCGCGCTGACCGGTATTTTGATGACCGCCCGCCTTGGCTCGGCCCAGGCGACAGCCGGAACAGGCTATGAAATGACGGTCATCGCGGCGGCCATCATCGGCGGAACCAGCACCTACGCGGGCGTCGGCACCATCTGGGGCAGCGTGCTGGGCGCGCTGTTTATGGAGATCTTATCCAACAGCCTCACTTTGATGCGTATCTCGGTGTACTGGCAGAATATCGTCATCGGGGTGGTGCTGGTGGTAGCCGTTATCATCGATACCTACCGCCGGGTGCTGATGCGCCGCCGGGAACTGAACGCCACTAAATAACCTGTCGGGCCGAAAGGAGGGAACCTGCATGGAAAAGCCGATACTGACCGTCCGGGACATTACCAAGATATTTGTGGGTACCGTCGCGCTGAGCAGGGTCGGGTTCAGCCTGTATCCCGGTGAGGTTTTGGCGCTGCTGGGCGAGAATGGGGCGGGAAAAAGTACCCTGATGAAAATATTGAGCGGCGCTTACCCCTGCGACAGTTTTACGGGTGAGATCGTGCTGGAGGACGAGCCCCGCCGGTTTCACAGCCCGAAGGACGCCGAGGATGCGGGTATCGCCATGATCCCGCAGGAGATCAACCTGGAGCTGGACCTGAGCGTGACCGAGAACATCATGCTGGGCAAAATGCCCCGTAACCGCGCCGGGTTGGTGGATTGGAAAAAGGCCCATGCCGAGGCCGCCGGGCTTTTGCAGCGGCTGGGGGTAAACGGGGTCGATCCGCACATGCCGGCCCGCAGCTTCAGCAGCAGTATCCAGCAGCTTATCAGCATTGCGCGGGCGCTGTACCGTAAGCCGCGCATCCTGATTTTGGACGAGCCGACCTCCTGTCTGACGGAATCGGAGACACAGATCCTGTTCGGGGCCGTGCGCTCTCTGCAGGAAAAAGGCCTTTCATGCCTGTATATCTCACACAAGCTGAACGAGGTATTTGAACTGTGCGGCCGGGTAGTGGTGCTGCGGGATGGAAAATATATTTCGGAATATACAAAAGACGAGTTCGGCACCGCGCCCATCATACAGGACATTGTGGGGCGCAAGCTGGAGGATTTTCAGAAAAAGACGCGCAGCGTCAGCCAGGAAGAGGTTTTGCGGGCGGAGCATTTTCACGTTGCCCACCCTTACGCCTACGGAAAGAAGATCATCAACGATGTGAGCTTTACCCTGCATAAAGGAGAGATATTGGGGATGTGCGGGCTGGTGGGCTCAGGTCGAAGCGAGCTTTTGGGCGCGGTTTTCGGGGCGCTGCCAAAACTTTCGGGCGAGGTGTATCTGGAGGGGAAAAAGGTATCGATTAAACATCCCTCCGACGCAAAACGGCTTGGGATAGGCATGCTGACCGAGGACCGGAAAAAAGACGGCTTTATCGGCTGTCTCAGCATCCGCGAGAATATCTCGGTCACGGTGCTGAACATGCTCACCAAACGCCTGTTCATCCAGCGTGGAAAAGAAAAGACCCTGGCGGCCGATTATATGAAACGGCTGAGTATCAAGGCGCCGGACATGGAGACGAAAATACTCACCCTGTCGGGCGGCAACCAGCAGAAGGCCATCGTCGCAAAGTGGCTGGCCACCGATATGAAGGTGCTGATTTTGGACGAGCCCACCCGCGGCATCGACGTGGGCACCAAACAGGAGATGTATCAGCTCATCCGGCAGCTGGCTGATAACGGCCTGTCCATCATTGTGGTATCGTCTGAGGTACAGGAGCTTTTGAAGCTGTGCGATCGGTTCATCGTGCTGTCAGAGGGGAAGGTACACTCAGTGATAAAGGGAGAAGACGCCAGCGAGGAGGTCATCCTCAAAGCGTGTTCAGACCTGTAAAAGCATGGTTTTATACGGCAAGCCCGCTGTATAACGATTTTTAACAAGGAGGATTTACTTATGAAAAAGCTGGTTTTTCTGCTCATCGCGGCTCTGTGCCTCGGCTTGTTCGCCGCCTGCGGCGAGGCCCCGCAGAGCAGCAGCCCCGTTTCGCCCTCCGCGCCCGATGCTGTCTCTCAGACGCCGCAAAGCGGTGAGGAGGAACGACTCTCGATCATGTACGTAGTGCCCTCGGTCGCGCATCCCACCTTTTTGACAGCGAAAGAGGCCTTTGAACGGGCCGCCCAGGATTTTAACTTTGACCCGATCTGGGCGGGGTCTTCCTCTTTTGACGCCAACGAGATGGTAAAACAGATCGAACTTGGCATCGCTGAAAAAGTGGACGGTATGATCGTTATGGCGGCCGCGCCCGACGCGCTGCGCCCCGCCCTGCAAAAAGCGGCGGACGCAGGGATACCGGTTGTGACTGTGATCGCCGACTGTAAAGATGTTGATAAGCTCGCCTATCTTGGGCTTAACAACCAGAATTACGGCGTACAGGCCGCCGCCGAAGCCATCAAAGCCCTGAACGGCAAAAAGCCGGTCATCGCCTGTATGGTGCCCACCTATGAGAATACCTCGGGTATCGAGATCAATGAATCGCTGAAGGCGGAATTTGAAAAGAACGGCGAGTACGAGTGGGTGACCACCGTTGAGTCGAAATCTGACATGGTGACAGCGGTAAGCCTGTGGGAGGACGTGTTCACCACCTATCCCGAGGTGAACGTGGTGTTCAGCATCGGCTCAGAGGGCGGGCCCGCCGCCGCTACCGTGATGAAAGAAAAAGGCCTGACCAGCGATGATATCGTGGTCGTCGGCATCAGCGACCTGGAGGAGAGCCTGGACGCCATCCGTGACGGCTATATTCACGCCACCATGTCTGAGAACATCCCCCGGATAGGCTATCAGCCCGCTGAATGGATCTGCAATTACATCCGTACCGGCGAGAAACCCGCCGAGATCAACGACACCGGTACCTTCCCCATCACCAAAGAAAATGTGGATTCTTACCGTGACATTGAAAAAGACAGCTCGAACTGGAAATAACCTGCAACATACGGCCTGTGCCGCCGCCCCGGGCGGCGGCACAGGCTTTAAAAGGAGTGAGACTATGAAAACCCTGGATTTGACCGGACGCACCGCAATCGTCACCGGAGGCGCGGGCCAGCTGGGCCGTGCGATGTGCCGTGGCCTTGCCGACTGCGGCGCGAACGTGGTGATATGCTATCATTCGCAGGCCACCTTTGCCGAAGACCTGCGCGGCGAACTGGAAGAGAAATACGGCGTGCGTGCGATGGCGGTAAAAGCCGATATCACCGACGCGGATTCTATTGCGGCGATGAAAAAACAGGTAAACGGGACGCTGGGATATGTGGACATCCTCGTCAACAACGCCGTTATCGCCCATGAGTGGAAAAAAATACTGGAGCAGGACGTAAAAAGCTATGAGTCGCAGTTCCGTTCCGGCGTACTGCAGGCCGTGCTGATGGCACAGGCCTTTGCGCCGGATATGATCGAGCGGGGACACGGGCGCATCATCGGCATCAATACGGAATGCGCCATGCAGATGCTGCCCTATCAATCGGCCTATGTCTCAGGGAAACGGGGCATGGACGGCATTTACAAGATCCTGGCCAAAGAGATCGGGATGCACGGCATCACGGTGAACGAGGTGGCCCCCGGATGGACGGTGAGCGACAACTGCCGCGACTACGACGGCACCGAGGCCAACCTGAAGCAGGATTTTCCGTATATCAGCACGGTGCCGCTGCACCGGCGCGGCAGCGATGAAGAGGTGGCTGACGCGGTATGCTTTTTGGCGTCCGAGCACGCCAGCTTTATCTCGGGCTTATATCTGCCGGTATGCGGCGGCAATGTGATGCCCTGCATCTGAAGAAAGGGGAGGGACACCGTGGAACTGGGCGTGAGCTTTTTCTCTTTTGACGAAGCGGCGGACCTGCGCGAGGCGTTTGAACAGACCGCCAAAGCGGGATATACCGGCGTGGAACTGGTACTGGGCAACACAGGCGGCCTGCGCCCGGATATGGGCGAACACGAGCTTTTGCAGATCCGCGATATGGCGCGCGGCTTTGGCCTGCGTGTTATCAGTGTAGGTGCAAACAACGTATGGGAGCATAACCTTGCCAGTGAAGACGCGGCCCAGCGAAGGCTTGCGGCCGAAAATATCAAACAGCAGATACGCGCCGCCCGTATCCTTGGCGCGGATATCGCGCTGGTGGTGCCGGGCTGGGTGGCCACGCCTTTCGCGGAAGGAGAGGTGCGGTATGACCGCGCCTATCAAAACGCCCAGCGTGAGCTGGCCGCGTTGGCCCCCTATGCCCGCGACGCGGGGGTGAGCATCGCCATTGAAAACGTGTGGAACCAATTTTTGCTGTCGCCCATAGAGATGGCGCGTTTTTTGGATGAGATCGGTTCTCCTTGGGTGGGGGCGTATTTTGACATTGGCAATATCATCTATATCGGAAAGCCGGAGCAGTGGATACGTATTTTGGGCAGCCGCATCAAACGCCTGCAGTTCTGCGATTGCCGGGCCGACGGCTGCGGGCTGAACATGTTTGTGGACTTTTTTGAGGGCGACGTGGATTTTGCCGAGGTGATGAAGGCCGTGGGAGAGATCGGCTATGACGGATGGGCAGTGGTGGAGTTTTTCCCCCATTACCGCCGGTTTCCCTATCAGGCGGTCATCAACGGCAGGCTTTCGATGGAGACCATCCTTTCACTCCCGCGCTGAAAAACAGGGCGGGACCCTCCATAAAAAGGGCCGCGGGCGAAATGCCCGCGGCCCTTTTTCATACGGCGGCGTTATGAGGCCGCCGTGCGGTTTTATTGAATTCGGAAATCTTCGGATCTGCCGGAGGAGGTATCCCGTGAAAAAAGCGTTAGCTTCAAGCGTCGGGCGAAGCGAGATACCGATAAGCCAAGCCGCCCGATCAGCAAAAATATTCGCTGGGAAGCATAAAGCCCGTTTACGGGCGGTGGGGCAGATGATGCAAGTAAAAGAATTTTCAGTGCGTTTTGAAACGTTAGCCGGCAATGGGCCCTTATAGGGCCAACTCAAGCTGCCAGCTTAGCTGGTGGTTATGACTTTATAAATGGCGAAAGTTTTTCTGCGCAGTGGGGCTTTGAAAGAAAAAGAACCCCCGGAAGCGTTTACTTCCGGGGGTTGAAAGTTTACATGCCTTTGCTGGCTTTGAGGGCGGCCTCGTCGTCTTTGGGCTTACAGCACTTTTTATATTTCAGGCCGCTGCCGCAGGGGCAGGGGTCGTTCGGGCCCACTTTTTTATCCACCTTGACAGGCTGCCGTTTTTGCTGGGGCTTTCCGCCTCCGGCGGCGCCCTCTCCGGTGGGTACGGCCACCTGCGTGCGCTCAATGGGCTTGCCCGCATATTCGACGGTCATCATCATATGGGAGACGTCCTCTTTAATGTTTTCCACCATCGCGTCGAACATATCGAAGCCCTCGATACGGTATTCAATGACAGGGTCGCGGTTGCCGTAGCTGCGCAGGTAGATGCCCTGGCGCAGCTCCTCCATATTGTCGATGTGTTCCATCCATTTGGTATCGACGGCCCGCAGCAGTACCGCCCGCTCCAGCTCACGCATCAGCTGGCTGCCGTATTTGGCCTCTTTTGCATCCAGCACCGAGAGGGCGCGTTTATACAGCATCTGCACAATGGTATCGGGGGTGAGAAATTCCAATTCCTGCGCCGAATAGCGGAAGTCCTCCTCTTTGGTGAGCCAGCCGCGGTAATGGTCGCGCAGGGCGGTGAAGTTCCACTCGGACGGGTCGTCGCCGGACAAGAAAGAGGTGACGCTGCCGGTGATGCTGTCCAGCATCATCTGGTGGATGCTTTCAGATACGTCGCCGCCCTCCAGCACCTTGCTGCGCTGTCCGTAGATGATCTCGCGCTGGCTGTTCATCACGTCGTCGTACTGAAGCACGTTTTTACGGATAGAGAAGTTGCGCCCTTCTATTTTGCGCTGGGCGCTTTCGATGGTATTGGTGATCATCCGGTTTTCAATGGGGGTCTCTTCATCCACCCCCAGCGTGTCCATCATCTGCTGGATACGCTCGCCGCCGAACAGGCGCATCAGATCGTCCTCAAGGCTGACGAAAAACTTGGTCTCGCCGGGGTCTCCCTGACGGCCGGCGCGTCCGCGCAGCTGGTTGTCGATGCGGCGGCTCTCATGCCGCTCGGTGCCGATGATATAGAGGCCGCCCGCCTCACGTACCGCGTCCGCCTCGGTGTCGATGTCTTTTTTCAGCTTGGCGGAAAGTTTGCGGTAAGCCTCGCGCACGTCCCGGATCTCCTGATCGGAGGTATCGTTGTGGGTGTTGGCTTCCGCGATCAGCTCCTCTGAAAAGCCCTCTTTGCGCAGTTCTGATTTCACGATGTTTTCAAGGTTGCCGCCCAGCATGATGTCGGTGCCGCGTCCCGCCATATTGGTGGCGATGGTGACGGCGCCTTTTTTACCAGCCTGGGCAATGATCTCGGCCTCTTTGTCGTGGTACTTGGCGTTCAAAACATTGTGGGGCACGCCGCGCTTTTTCAGCATTTTAGAAAGCAGTTCGCTCTTCTCGATCGAGATGGTGCCCACCAGCACGGGCTGGCCTTTCTCATAACAGGCGATGACCTGCTCAATAACGGCGTTGAATTTGCCGCTTTCGGTTTTATAGATAACGTCGTTGTTGTCTTTACGAACCACCGGCTTATTGGTGGGTATCTCGATGACCTGAAGGCCGTAGATCTCACTGAACTCGGCGGCTTCAGTTTTGGCGGTGCCCGTCATGCCGGAGAGTTTTTCATACATGCGAAAGTAATTTTGAAAGGTGATGGTGGCCAGCGTTTTGCTCTCGCGCATCACCTGCACGCCTTCTTTTGCCTCAATGGCCTGGTGCAGCCCCTCGTTATAGCGGCGGCCCAGCATCAGGCGGCCGGTGAACTCGTCCACGATGATGACCTCGCCGTCGCGCACGACGTAATCGACGTCGCGGCGCATGACGCCGTAGGCCTTGATGGCCTGCTGGATATGGTGCTGCAGCTGCATGTTTTCAGCGTCGGCCAGGTTTTCAAGGTGAAAATATTTTTCCGCCTTTTGAATGCCCTCTTTGGTGAGGGTGGCGGTTTTTTGCTTATCGTCTACGATATAATCGCCCGCGATGTAGTCTTCGCTCTCCTCGTCGTCATGGTCGGCTTTGTCGTTCAGTTCCGCCACATGTACGCCGTGCAGCCGCCGGGCGAAAGCGTCTGCCTTTTGGTACATATCGGTGCTTTTGTCGCCCTCGCCGCTGATGATGAGCGGGGTGCGGGCCTCGTCGATGAGGATGGAGTCGACCTCGTCCACAATGGCGAAATAGTGCCCGCGCTGCACCATCTGCTCTTTATAGGTCACCATATTGTCGCGCAGATAATCGAACCCGAACTCATTGTTGGTGCCGTAGGTGATGTCGCAGGCGTAGGCGGCGCGCCTCTCGGGCGGCTTCATATCGTGTACCACAAGCCCGACAGTGAGGCCGAGAAAACGGTAGACCTTGCCCATCCACTCGGCGTCACGTTTGGCAAGGTAATCGTTGACGGTGACGACATGCACACCGCGCCCGGTAAGGGCGTTGAGATAGACGGGAAGGGTGGCGACCAGGGTTTTGCCCTCGCCGGTACGCATCTCGGCGATGTTCGACCGGTGAAGGACGATACCGCCGATGATCTGCACGGGGAAATGCTTCATCCCCAAAACGCGTGAAGCGGCCTCACGGCAGACGGCAAACGCCTCGGGCAGGATATCGTCCAGCGTCTCACCCTTGGACAGCCGCTCTTTTAAAACGGGGGTCTGCGCGCGCAGCTGGGCGTTGGTCATGTTCTGATAAGTGTGGCTCAGAGAGGTGACTTTATTGACCACCGGGTTAATGCGCTTGAGCTCTTTATCAGAGTAGCTTCCAAACAATTTTTCAACGAGTGACATACGATTACCCTCGATTCTGCATAAAACTTATACGGATATTATTGTACTTGTTCCGTATAGCGTTGTCAAACAAAAAGAGAGCAAAAAATAGCTGTGAAAAGCAAGTTTACAGCTTGTTCATACTTCATGGGAGAGAAAAGACTTTCAGCGGCCCGGCACTTTGCAGTTTTACAGGCGGGGCCGTTTGGTTTTATTAAAAAAAACACGGAGAAAACGCGCTGCAAGAAAGGCGCCCGGAAGAGCGGCGGCTTTACCCGAGAGAAGAGCACCGGGCGGCCGCGGCCCCTTTGGTAAAAAAAGAAAACCGCCCCGCAGCGGGACGGTTTTTTGCTTTTCAGGCTTAACGCCGCTTTCAAAAAGCGGGCGGTTCGGTTTTATTACTTTTCACCGAACAGATTGAAGCGAAACAGCTTGGATTCGTCTTCAGGGTCAGAGCACTCGATTTTTGCAGCGGTGACACGACCGCCCTGGATCAGGGTGGTGAAGCCGATCAGCTGGCACAGCTTGCTTTTCAAATTGAGGCGGTCGCCTTCTTCCGTCACCATAAATACGTCGCCTTTGCAGCTGGCGATCAGTTTTGAAAAATCAGCGATGTCAAAATCATGCAGTTCAACTTTATCCATTTTTGTTCCCTCTCTTTCTGTGGACGGTACTTCTTCGCCGTCCCGTTGCGGCCGCGGCCCTGCCGCACGCCTGATTTGTAATTCTTCGGTATGGCTTTATTATAGCAAATATTCAGTAATTGTCAACAAAGTAATTTATATAATTTTGTATAAGATTGACATAAAAAGCTTGTGAAATTCCAACAAAAGGAAAAAAGGTAGTTTTTTTATGGAGAAACGGCAGTTTTTCTGTGCAAGGGGATGATTTTGCTGAAAACCCTGTAAATATTTGAGGTGAGGCTTGATTCCAGACCGAAGATTCCCTATAATAAAGGATAGCCTGAAGAGACTAATTCTATAAGTAAGGAGAACAGAATATGATCTATTCCAGCGAAGTAGAACGTATGTGTCCGCTTGCCAAAGGCGTGCATCACGGCCCAGCGCCCATCCCGGAGGAGGGCAAATGGGTAAAAGCTTATGAGATCAAAGACATCAGCGGCCTGACCCACGGCGTGGGCTGGTGCGCCCCCCAGCAGGGTACCTGTAAGCTGACCCTGAATGTGAAAAACGGTATTATCGAAGAGGCGCTGGTTGAGACGATCGGCTGCTCCGGCATGACGCATTCCGCCGCCATGGCGGGCGAGATACTGCCCGGCAAAACCATTCTTGAAGCGCTGAACACCGACCTTGTCTGCGACGCGATCAACACCGCTATGCGCGAGCTGTTTCTGCAGATCGTATACGGACGCAGCCAGACGGCGTTTTCTGACGACGGCCTGCCCATCGGCGCCGGCCTTGAGGATTTGGGTAAGGGCCTGCGCAGCATGACAGGCACCATCTACTCAACCAAAGCCAAGGGCGTTCGTTATCTTGAGCTGACCGAGGGCTACATCCTGCGCCTTGCCGTGGACGAAGAGGGGTTGACCATCGGCTACGAGTTCGTCCGCCTTGGCAAAATGCTGGAAGACATCCGCAACGGCGTCGACCCCAAAGAGGCTTTTGAGAAAAACAAAGGCACCTACGGCCGGTTTGATGAAGCGGCAAAATACATCGACCCGCGTAAAGAATAAGAAGGGGGAGGACGACGAACAATGGTTAATTTTGAGAGCAAAGAGAGACGCATGCCCCAGATCGAGGCCTGCCTGAAAGCCAACGGGATAGAGAGCCTTGAGGCCTGCCGTGAGCTGTGCCTTTCAAAAGGCGTAGACGTGGACGCTATCGTAAAGGGCGTGCAGCCCATCTGTTTTGAAAACGCTGTGTGGGCCTATACCCTGGGCACCGCGCTGGCTATCCACCGCAATGTCAAAAACGCCGCCGAAGCCGCCGAAGTCATCGGTGAAGGGCTGGAGGCTTTCTGTATCCCCGGCTCTGTGGCCGACCAACGTAAGGTAGGTATCGGGCACGGCAATCTGGGCGCGATGCTGCTGCGGGACGAGACCAAATGTTTCGCCTTTTTGG
>JAUNTE010000037.1 GCA_030538855.1 Oscillospiraceae bacterium | reverse complement strand
AAGGGCGTGCTCAATGCCCATCTGTCCCACGTCAAAAAAGTTGACGATGCCGTGTTTTACGCTGAACTCACGGCACTCTTTGCACTGCTCGGCGCTTTTGATATCCTTATTGGGGGCGAAGTGGTCCATTACCAGCGCCACCCGGTTTTTGTCAAATACCTTGTCAAGGCCCGCCTTTTTCAGCTCACGAATGGCTACCGGACCGGTGATGTCGTTGGCCAGCGCCAAATCGATATCCGCTTCGATCAGCTGGCCCGGCACCACGTTGTCAAGCCCCGCGTGGGCGGCCAGGATCTTTTGTGTCATGGTCATTCCCATATCGTATTCCTCCTTTTATCAGTACGTCACGCCTGCATCCGGTTGATGGCGCTGAACAGCCCCAGAATGGACGCGGTGATGATGTCGTCGTGAATGCCCGCCCCCCACAGGGCTTTGCCTGCCGGGTCTTCAATGCAGACATAGGCGACGGCGCGGCTGTCGGCGCCCTCGTCCAGCGCGTGCTCGTTATAAGCCACGACGCTGTGTTTCAGGCCGATCTTATTCAGCGCGTTGGAGACCGCGTCGAGACGGCCGTTGCCGCTGCCGGTGATGTCCTGCACCACGCCGTCCTTTTCAATGGTCATCACCGCTTTAAAGGCCTTATCCAGCCGGACGAAATGATAGTCCTGCAGTTTCAGCACGCCGTTGTGGTTGACATAGGTGGCCTCGAAAATATCGTATACCTCTTTCGGCACAAGCTCTTTATGCTTATGGTCGGATACGCTTTTGACGGCGTAGCCGAACTCTTCACGCATTTTGGGGGGCAGCACATAGCCGTAGTTCTGCTCAAGCAGGTAGCCGATGCCGCCTTTGCCGCTTTGGCTGTTGATGCGGATGACGTCGGTTTGATATTCGCGGCCCACGTCGCCCGGGTCGATAGGCAGATAGGGCACCGTCCAATGGTCGGGGTCGCGCTGCTCACGAAATTTCATGCCCTTGGCGATGGCGTCCTGGTGGCTGCCCGAGAAGGCGGCGAATACCAGCTTGCCCGAGTAGGGCTGCCGCTCGTATACATGCATGCGGGTGACGCGCTCATACAGTTCGACGATAGAGGGCATATCCGAGAAATCCAGCATGGGGTCAACGCCGTGGCTGTACATGTTCAGCGCCAGGGTGACGACGTCTACGTTTCCGGTGCGCTCTCCGTTGCCGAACAGGGTGCCTTCGATACGGTCGGCCCCGGCCAGAAGGCCCAGCTCGCTGTCGGCCACGCCGCAGCCGCGGTCGTTATGCGGATGCAGGCTGACAACCACCGCGTCGCGGTATTTCATATGCTTGCAGCAGTATTCGATTTGGCTGGCGTATACATGGGGCATGCTCATCTCGACGGTGACGGGCAGATTGATGATGACTTTATGATCGGGCGTGGGCTTCCAAACGTCCAGCACCGCGTTGCACACCTCGACGGCATACTCGGGCTCAGTGCCGGTAAAACTCTCAGGGCTGTACTCAAAACGGTAGTTTTCACCGGCCTCTTCCGTCAGGCGCTTCAGCAGCTTTGCGCCCTCGACAGCGATGTCGAGGATCTCTTTTTTGCTTTTTTGAAACACCTGCTCGCGCTGGGCCACACTGGTGGAATTATACAGGTGCACGATGGCGTTGTGACAGCCCTTCAGGGCTTCAAAGGTCTTTTTGATGATATGCTCGCGCGCCTGCGTCAGCACCTGTACGGTCACGTCCTCGGGGATGAGGTTTTGATCGATCAGGACGCGCAGAAATTCATATTCGGTCTCGCTGGCGGCGGGAAAGCCCACCTCGATCTCTTTAAAACCGAGGCGGCACAGCAGCTTGAAAAACTCGATTTTTTCCTCTAAGCTCATTGGGATGATGAGCGACTGGTTGCCGTCGCGCAGGTCGACGCTGCACCAGACGGGGGCTTTGTCGATATATTCTTTTTTCGCCCAATCCAGCGATACCTCGGGGGGCATATAGTACCCGCGCATATATTTTTTGTGATTCGGCATGCCTGTTTTCATGATCGTACTCCCTTTCTTTGCGGGCGGCGGATTTTTCATACAAAAAAAGCCCCGCCCCTTAAAATTCGTTAAGAGACGAAGCTTTCAAACTCCGCGTTACCACTCTTGTTGCCGCGCCCTCACGGTACGCGGCCGCTCTGCCACATCCAACAATGTGCCGCCCCGCTAACGGTGGGCCTCCGTCCCCTCCTACTGAGCGAAAAGCGCCGTTCAGGAGGCTGCTCCCGGGTGAGCTTCGTTTCTTTGCGCCGCTGCCTTGCACCTTCCGGCAGCTCTCTGAAAGCGTAGGGGAAACTACTTTACCCGTTCGTCACATTTATCTGATTACTAGCTATAATACAAAAAACAAAACCGCGTGTCAATACCTTTTCAGAAAATATTTACAGAGAGAGAAAAGCTTGCGCCCCATTGCGGGCATGTTATAATATAGAAAGTGAAAATAAAAAACGGCGCTGCCCGAGGCGGCAAAGGTTTGAGACAGGAGGGCGCCCGCTGCCCCGGCCCTGTCGGTTTTATGAGAGAGGAGGCCTGCACCGTATGCCCGGCCGCCGTTTTGGCGTGAAAATAAAAAAGTAAAATATTTTATACAGGGGGGCGCTGCGGCGCTGAAAAATACGCGCGCACCGCCAAGGACCTCTGCATTTTTGCCCTGTGGGCGTGCTGCCTTATAAAAAAATTTGACCCTTCGATTTTCAAACAAGCTCTATTCCGTTTTAAACAGTGATACATTCTAAAAACGTTGCAGAAACACATCATAAATTTCGTCTGTGAAATAAAAGGAGAAATGGAAAGCGTGGCGGACGCGATGGACACAATCAGATGGAGAGGCAAGATCGATTTATTAAATGAACCTATTACGGTAGTTGGCAAGTACCGCAAAAAAAGGATACGCCGTGTACCGGTGAAAAAAGCCAAAAGCTTTCGCGCGCTTGTGCGGGATACAGAGGAAGAGCTGTGGGACGACGGGATCGAGGTGAAGACCAAACGCTGGCCCGGCGGCGCGAAGCTTACCTTTTATAGAAATGGCCGCCAGACGCTGGTGCTGACCTTTATAAAATATCATCGTGAACTGTGGGAAAAACGCCGTCAGGAGAAAGAGCAGGCGCGTATGGTGCAAAAAAATCTGCACCTCATCCCCCCGCAGGAGGCCCCACAAACGGCTGCGGCCAAGCTGATAGAGAGCATGGGCGGCGTACGGGTGAGCGACGGCGAGGGCATGATGAGAAAGCAGGCGGCGGCCTTTTTGAAAAAAAAGCATCAGGAGCCGGACCCCCGCGTGCCGGTGGCCCAGGCCCGCGTTTTTGGGTTTAGCCGGGTGCTGTACCGGCTGCAGGGGCGGCTGGTAAGCGTGGAGAAATACGGATACGCCGTCACGGGGCCCGCGCTGGTAGTGGAGGATGAAGGCTTTGATGAGGCGGCCTTTACCGCAGAAAGAAAAGAGGCCCAGCGCTATAATGAGCTGCTTTTGGCAAAGCTGACGGTGGCGTACGGGCTGACCCGGCAGGAGCTGGACGGCGCGGCCCGCGGCAATAAAAGCTGTATCGCCTTTGCCGCCGAATATCTGAGGGCAAAAGAAATATTGGAAAAAAACGGCGAGGGATAGACGGCATAGAGCAGGCGGCGGTAAAAGGGCGCAAAAACGCAAAGGCCCGCCGGCTGTAAAGCCTTTTGCCATACAGCTTATTTTAAAAGAAGGTGACCGGGATGGACAAGACGTTTGCAGCCCATCGTCCGCTGAACGGACAATACTATACAGACGGCCAAGGCCAAAAAGAATGCATTGGTTTGGGTGCGGGCATTTTTGTTTTGGGCGCTGCCCTGACGGCGGTTTTTGTCATGGCCGGCAGCCCGGTGTGCGGCCTTGTTTGCGGGCTGCTGGGTGTGGGCTTTTCGGCGTTTTTTCTGTGGATGCCGTCGGCCCTGTGGTATTGGGAGCGGGTACATATAGACGATTTTGGGGTAAAACAGCGCAGCTTTCACCGCGCCGTCGGTTATGGGGAAATCGAAAAACTGTATATCGGCTTTTACCAGCCGCTCATGGGGGCGCGGTGGTACGGCCCAAAGCGTTAGCGGGCAAATTTCAGCCCATATATCATAGGGGAAAATAAAAAAGGGAAGCGCTGTTTCGCTTTTTGCAGCCGGGAGGACGTTTGGAAGTATTTAAAAGAAAAATGCCGGGGACGGGCCTCATTCATCGCGGACGAAGGCCGGTACCGGGAGTATCTGGCGGCTTGCAGCCGGGCGCAGGAGACGGCGGACCGTGAAGCGGAAAAGCTGCTGGGGACGCAGTATGCTGATTTTGTCAATTGAGGGCGGCCCCGTTTTTAAGCGCTGCCGCAAAGGCCGGAATATATTATAATAAGGCCAAGGGAGACAAGACGGATGAAAGAAGAAGAAAAGCGGAATGCGGCCGCTGTCGGTGTGATAGGCGGGGCGGACGGCCCCACCGCGGTATTTGTGAGTTTACGCCGAGGAGAACGCTTTGGCCGCGCAATAAGGGAGGCTGCGGCCTCTCTGCGCCAGGGCGGCGCACAGGTACGGCTTTGGCGCTGGCCCGGCGGTGCAGCGCTGGTGCTGCGGGAAAACGGAAAAAAGCGCTGTCTGCGTTTTTCAAAAAAACAATGCAGGGAAAATGAACGCAGAGACTGGAAAACGAGAGAGAAAATGCGGCGTTTATTGGAGGCAGAACTGCCGGCGGTCACGCCGCAGCCGGACACACAGGGGGCGATGTGCCGTATGCTGGAAGAACTGGGCGGCGAACGCATCCGGGACGAGAGTGACCTGGCCTGCGCGGCTTTGAACTTTTTGAGGGAAAAAGACATAGAGGCCGGGTGTGAAGACGCGCTTGAGCAGGCCCGAGAGCTGGGTTATGAGCCGCTGGTTTACCGGTGGCAGGGGCGGACGGTATGCCTGCGGGACAGCAATATTTCTCTTTCAGGGCCGGTTTTGACGGCGGAACAGCTACCGCAGGAGCGGGAGAAAGCGTCAAAAGAGGCGTCTCTTGTCAACCAACGTTTATGCGAAAAGCTGACGCTGGCGCGGGGGCTGTCGATGCAGGAATTGGAGGCGGCGAAGCGGGGAGAGCCGCAGGCGGCCGCCCTTGCGGCCAATTATCTGTGGCTGCGGCAAAAGATGGAACAAGACGCGGACGGCCATTGCGCAGGCCCGCGGGCATAACGGCGGCATACCGTCCCGCGCGTTTTACGCCGCCCGGCGCAGAGACGGTGCGGATATGTATCAACATTTTATTTGAAAAGCAGGAGGCAGTGGTATGGGAAGAAAAACAGGGACAGGCAAAAAGAAAAAGGACCCGGTTTTATGGCGGGGGATGCGCTTTGCGCTGAAAGCCGGTGCGTTTGCCGGAAGTGCCGCCGCAGCTTTTTTGCTGGCAAAAGAGACGGGAAAGACCCGTAAGATCAGCCGGGAAGAAGCGGAAAAAATTACCGATTATATAGAAAAGCAAAAAGCCAAAGAAAAAAGGGGATAAACCTGAACTTTGTAGGCACCTTGCCAAAAATGCAAAAAACGATTGCCAATAAGAGAGAATGCTTTTATAATAAAAGATATGCAAAACCGCCTTGCGCGGTTGGACAAAAGGCGGGAGGGCTTGGAATGCGGGATCACAGATCTGCCGGACGAAACGGCTGCGGCAACGCCGGGGGCAAACCGGCCCTTTTTGGCCGCGCGGACAGCGTCTGCGGCTTTTTTATGCCCTGCCGCCGGAGGAGCCGCGCCGCGGCCCATCGTACACGCAAAGCCTAGGAGCATGAGCCCCGGGCTTTTTGTTTTGTTTTCTATAAAGATTTTAAGATAGGATAAGGAGCTGGAGAAAATGAAAAAAGTAGCCGTTATTATGGGCAGCGACAGTGATCTGCCAGTTGTAAAAAAAGCGGTGGACAAGCTGCGCGAACTGGATATCCCCTATGAGGCGCATGTGATGAGCGCCCACCGCACCCCTGCGGCCGCAGCCAATTTTGCGGCGCACGCGGCAGAGAACGGCTTTGGCGTCATCATCGCCGCGGCGGGCATGGCGGCCCATTTGGCGGGCGTACTTGCGGCGCATACCACCCTGCCGGTCATCGGCATCCCCATTGCTTCAGGCGGGCTGGGCGGCCTGGACGCGCTGCTGGCGACGGTACAGATGCCCTCGGGCATTCCTGTGGCCACCGTGGCCGTGGGGGGCGCCGTCAACGCGGCGGTATTGGCGGCCCAGATGCTGGCGCTGTCGGACGAAGGGCTGGCTGAAAAACTGAAAAACAGCAAAAAAGAGATGGAAGAGGGCGTTGCCGCAAAGGACGCCGCCCTGCAGGCGCAGCTTTGATAAAGCGCGCCTGTTTGATAAAAAGACAGTGAGGACAGCGTATGTGTGAAAGAATGGAAAAGTTGAAAGAAGAGTGCGGCGTGTTCGGCATTTTTGACCGCAAAAATGAACACAACGTCAACGGCGCGGTATACAGCGCCTTATATGCGCTGCAGCACCGCGGACAGGAGAGCTGCGGCATTGCGGTATGCGAGGAGGGAAACATCAGTTACCACCGTGATCTGGGCCTGGTAAACGAGGTTTTCACCCCTGAGATGATGGCGCGCCTGCCGCAGAACGGGCAGATGGCCATTGGGCACTGCCGTTACGCACCCGCGGGCAAACCCCGCCGCAGCGACGCGCAGCCCATGTATATCAGGCATATCAACGGCAGCATGGCCCTGGCCTTTAACGGCGCGCTTACCAACGGCGCCAAGCTGCGCAAACGTTTTGAGATGGAGGGCGGCATTTTTCATACCACAACGGACGCCGAGGCCATCGCCTATACCATCATCAACCAGCGGCTGAAGCACGACAGCCTGGAGGCCGCCGTCAGCGCCGCCATGGAGGAGCTGGAGGGCGCGTATTCCATCGTTGTGATGAACCATGAAAAAATGGTGGCGGTGCGCGACCCCCACGGGTTTCGCCCCCTTTGTCTTGGAAAAAGCGGAGAGGCCGATCTGATCGCAAGTGAATCCTGTGCGGTGGACGCCATCGACGGCGCCTTTGTACGGGATATAAAGCCCGGCGAGATCGTGGTGATCGACAGCGAGGGCGTACACAGCGACGAGAGCCACTGCGGGCAGGAAGGCGGCCTGTGCGTATTTGAATACGTCTATTTTGCCCGGCCGGACAGTGTGATAGACGGGGCCAGCGTGCATCTTGCACGGCGGCGGGCCGGGGCTTTTCTGGCGCTGGAGCATCCTGTGCAGGCGGACGTCGTCATCGGCGCGCCGGATTCAGGCTTGGACGCGGCCCTGGGCTATGCGCAGCAAAGCGGCATCCCCTACGGCATCGGCTTTTTGAAAAACAAATATATCGGCCGTACCTTTATCCAGCCCAATCAAAAACAGCGTGAGAACACGGTGCGTATCAAGCTGAACCCCATTGCCGCCACGGTAAAGGGCAAACGGGTGGTGCTGGTGGACGATTCCATCGTACGGGGGACGACCAGCCTGAAAATTGTCAAACTGCTGCGTGAGGCGGGGGCTACCGAGGTACATTTTCGTGCGTCCAGCCCTGCGTTTTTATATCCTTGCTATTTCGGCACCGACGTGCCCCGGCGTGAAGACCTGATCGCTGTGAACAACACGGTGGAGGAGATCGCCCGCGAGATCGGGGTGGATTCGCTGGGTTTTCTCAGTGTTGAAAGCGTGAAAAAAATTGCCGGGGGCTGCACCTGCGGCCTTTGCACCGGCTGCTTTACGGGCGAATACCCCGTGCCAGCGCCCAAACAGGAAGATGTGAACCAATAAACGGCGGGCCGCTGGGCCGCCCCGAACAGGGAGGAACCGATATGAACGAAAAAAGTTTTTCTGAGAGTTATAAAGAGGCGGGTGTGGATATCACCGCCGGTTACCGCGCGGTAGAATTGATGAAAAAACATGTCGCCCGCACCATGACGGCAGGCGCCATGACGGATATTGGCGGCTTTGGCGGCCTGTTTGAGATGGATATGACCGGCATACAAAAGCCGGTGCTGGTATCCGGCACCGACGGCGTGGGCACCAAGCTGAAGCTTGCTTTTATGATGGATAAGCACGACACCGTAGGCATCGACTGCGTGGCGATGTGCGTGAACGATGTGGTTTGCTGCGGCGCAAAACCGCTGCTGTTTTTGGATTACATCGCCTGCGGAAAAAACGTGCCGGAACGCATTGCCGAGATCGTCGCGGGTGTTGCGGAGGGCTGCGTGCAGGCGGGGGCCGCGCTGATCGGCGGAGAGACCGCTGAGATGCCGGGCTTTTACCCCGTGGACGAGTATGACCTTGCCGGTTTCACCGTGGGTGTGGTGGACAAGGCAAAGATACTGGACAATACGGCCGTGCGCGAAGGCGACGCCATCATCGCGCTGCCCTCTTCAGGCGTACATTCCAATGGGTTTTCTCTGGTACGGCGGGTGTTTGGCCTTGAAAACAAAGGGCTTGACCGGTACTCGGCCGAACTGGGGGCCTCTTTGGGTGAGACGCTGCTTGCCCCGACGTGTATTTATGTAAAGCCCATGCTGGCCCTGATGGAAAAGGTGACCGTCAAGGCCGTCAGCCATATCACCGGCGGCGGCTTTTACGAGAACATCCCCCGCAGCCTGCCGGAGGGCTTTGCGGCTAAGATCGATAAAAAGGCCCTGCGTACCCTTCCGATTTTTGGGCTGATTCAAAATGTGGGGCGCATTTCAGAGCATGATATGTTCAACACCTTCAATATGGGGGTGGGCATGTGCGCGGTGACGGACGCCGTGAAGGCGGATGAGGCGGTGCGTATTTTGAAAGAAAACGGCGTGGACGCTTATATCATGGGCGAGACCGTGAAGGGAGAAGGCGTCACGATATGCTGAACATCGCGGTGCTTGTATCAGGGGGCGGCACCAACCTGCAGGCCCTTTTGGACGCGGAAAAACGCGGCGAGATCAGAAATGGGAAAATCACGCTGGTAGTCGCCTCAAAACCCGGCGTTTACGCCCTGCAGCGGGCGGCCAGGGCAGGGATAGAGGGTGTTATCGTCTGCAAAAAGGATCATCCGGACCAGGCGGCTTTTGAGGCCGCGCTTTGCAGGGAACTGGAAAAACGGGATATTGGGCTGATCGTGCTGGCTGGCTATCTTACGGTATTGAGCGCGGATTTTGTACGCCGGTACGACCATAGGATACTCAATGTGCACCCCAGCCTTATCCCCAGTTTTTGCGGAGACGGCTTTTACGGCCTGCGGGTACATGAGGCCGCGCTGCAAAAGGGCGTAAAGGTGACCGGCGCGACGGTGCATTTCGTCAACGAGGTGACCGACGGCGGCGAGATCGTTTTGCAGAAGGCGGTGGACGTACTGCCGGGCGACACCCCTGAGAGCCTGCAGAAGCGGGTGATGGAAGAGGCGGAGTGGCAGCTTTTGCCAAGGGCCGTCTCGCTGTTTTGTGAGGGGAAGCTTACGGCTGAATAAAGGCGCGGGGGCGTTTTTTCATCCGGCGCTGGCTGTGCCGGCCATGCGGCATACCCTTCGCGGGGCCGCGGGCCGTGTGGCTTTTTCGCTTTTTAAAAGCCGGGAGGCCTGAAAAAGACCGCAGCTTTTGAGTGGGCTGAAAGTTTAGAAAGGCGGGAACGATATGAACGTTATGGTAGTGGGCGGCGGCGGCCGGGAACACGCCATCATTAAAAAATTAAAAGAGAATAAAGAGATCACCGCGCTGTTCGCTTTGCCGGGCAACGGGGGGATCAGCTTTGACGCGCAGTGCGTGGACATCAAGGCCACCGACCTTGACGGCATTGTGGATTTTGCGGTAAAAAACGGCGTGGATTACGCCGTGGTCGCCCCGGACGATCCCCTGGTGCTGGGCTGTGTGGACAGGCTGGCCGAAGCGGGGATACCGGCGTTCGGCCCGAAGGCCTCGGCCGCCGTGTTGGAAGGCAGCAAGGCCTTCAGCAAAGAGCTGATGAAAAAATATCATATCCCCACCGCGCAGTATGAGATTTTTACAGACGCTGCCAGGGCTTTGGCTTACATAGAAAAAAACAACGTCTACCCCATTGTGATAAAGGCGGACGGCCTTGCGCTGGGAAAAGGCGTTATCATTGCGCAAAGCTATGACGAGGCGGCAGCGGCCGTCAAAACCATCATGCAGGACAAGGCTTTCGGAAAATCCGGCGATAAAATTGTGGTGGAGGAGTTTCTCACCGGGCCGGAGGTGAGCGTTTTGTGCTTCACCGACGGCAAGACCCTGCGCCCCATGATCAGCAGCATGGACCATAAACGCGCGTTGGACGGCGACATGGGCTTGAATACCGGGGGGATGGGCACGGTGGCGCCCAACCCTTTTTATACCGCTGACCTTGCCGAGCAATGTATGAAGACGATTTTTCAGCCCACCATCGACGCGATGAACGCCGAGGGAAGGCCGTTTCAGGGCTGTTTGTATTTTGGGCTGATGCTGACGGCGGACGGCCCGAAGGTCATCGAGTACAACTGCCGTTTTGGAGACCCGGAGACGCAGGTGGTGCTGCCGCTTTTAAAAAGCGATCTGTACACAGTGATGCGCGCCTGCACCGACGGCACGCTGGATAAGACGGCGGTGGAATTTGCCGACGGCTGCGCGGCCTGCGTCATCCTTGCAAGCGGGGGATACCCGCAAAAATATGTCACCGGGTATGAGATCGTCGGCCTCGATCAAAAGGGCGGCGTGCCCGGCGCCGACATATACCATGCGGGCACCGCGGTGAAAGACGGCCTGCTTTGCACCGCGGGCGGACGGGTAATGGGCGTGTCGGCGGTGGCAAAAGATCTGTCGGCGGCCATTGATAAGGCTTATAAAGCGGCGGGGCGCATCCATTTTAAAGATATGCATATGCGCCGCGATATTGGAAAAAGGGCTTTGACGGCCCTGACGAAGGAGGACTGACCATGCCGGTATACCGTATTTATGTGGAAAAAAAGCCTGCCTATGCGGTTGAAGCGGGGGCGGTTTTAAAAGAACTGCGTGAGCTGTTGGGCCTTACCGGGCTTACCGGCCTGCGCATCCTCAACCGCTATGACGTAGAGGGCATTGAAGAAGCCGTGTTTGAGGCCTGCAAAACGACGGTGTTTGCAGAGCCGCAGCTGGACGATATCCGCGCGCATATCCCCGAGGACGCGGCGGCGCGCTTTGCGGTGGAATATCTGCCCGGCCAGTTTGACCAGCGCGCCGATTCCTGCGCGCAGTGTATTCAAATCGTCAGCCAGGGCGAGCGCCCGACGGTGCGCACCGCCAAGGTGTATCTGCTGGAGGGGACGGTGACGCAGGAGGAGCTGGACGCGGCGAAGCGTTACATCATCAACCCGGTAGAGAGCCGCGAGGCCTCGCTGGACAGGGTAGATACCCTGCAGATGCAGTATGAGACGCCCTCAGCCGTCGCGGTGCTGGGCGGCTTCTGCGCTATAGACGAAGCGGCGTTGGCTGGGTTTATCGACGCTTACGGGCTGGCGATGGATCTGGACGACATTAAATTCTGCCAGCGTTATTTTCAAAGCGAACGGCGCGACCCCACTGTGACCGAGATCAGGATGATCGACACCTATTGGTCTGACCATTGTCGGCATACCACCTTCGGCACGATTTTGGACGAGGTGGAGATCGGGGACGCGGTTATCCGGGAAGAATATGAGAATTATCTGAAGATACGCGGCGAATTGTACGCAGGTAAAACAAAGCCTGTCTGCCTGATGGACCTTGCTGTTATCGGCGCGAAGCATCTGAAGAAAAAAGGCCTGCTGCCCAATCTGGATGAGAGCGAAGAGATCAACGCCTGTTCCATCCGCATAGATGTGGAGACCGAGGGCGAGACGCAGCCGTGGCTGTTCCTTTTTAAAAACGAGACCCATAACCATCCCACCGAGATCGAGCCCTTCGGCGGGGCGGCCACCTGTTTGGGCGGCGCGATACGCGACCCGCTCTCGGGCCGCAGCTACGTCTATCAGGCCATGCGCGTTACCGGCGCGGCAGACCCGCTGAAGCCGGTGAGCGAGACGATGCCCGGCAAGCTGCCCCAGCAGAAGATCGTCACCACGGCTGCGGCGGGCTACGCGAGTTACGGCAACCAGATCGGCCTTGCCACCGGGCAGGTAAACGAGATCTATCATCCCGGCTATGTGGCAAAACGGATGGAGATCGGCGCTGTGGTGGGCGCGGCCCCGGCTGAAAACGTCCGGCGTGAGCGGCCCCAGCCCGGCGACATCGTTGTGCTGCTGGGCGGGCAGACAGGGCGCGACGGCTGCGGCGGGGCTACCGGCTCGTCAAAAGCGCATAAACGCGAAAGCCTTGCCACCTGTGGGGCGGAGGTGCAGAAGGGTAACCCCCCTGAAGAGCGTAAGCTGCAGCGGCTGTTCCGTGACGGCAGCGTCACCCGGATGATCAAACGCTGTAATGATTTCGGCGCGGGCGGCGTGTCGGTGGCCATCGGCGAACTGGCCGACGGCCTTGCCATCGATTTGAACGCCGTGCCTAAAAAATATGAGGGGCTGGACGGCACCGAGCTTGCCATCAGCGAGAGCCAGGAGCGGATGGCCGTGGTGCTGGCAGAAGAGGATGTGCCCGCTTTTATCGAAGCCGCCCACAGAGAAAATCTGCAGGCCACCGTGGTGGCCGTGGTAACGCAGGAGCCCCGCCTTGTGATGAAATGGAACGGCGATGTGATTTGCGACGTCAGCCGGGAGTTTTTGAACTCAAACGGCGCCGAAAAACACGCCGCCGTAAAGGTGGCCCCGCCCGCCATAACAGAAAATGTGTGGAAGGGCGATACTGTGCGTGAAAAGATGGAGGCGATGGTCTCTGATTTGAACGTGTGCAGCCAAAAAGGCCTTTCAGAGCGGTTTGATTCCACCATCGGCGCGGCCACGGTGCTGATGCCCTTCGGCGGCAAAAATCAGCTTACCCCAGCCCAGGCCATGGCGGCGAAGCTGCCGGTTTTGAACCGTGAGACGACCGCCTGTTCGGGTATGGCGTACGGGTTCAACCCGTATATGAGCAGCGGCAGCCCCTTTCACGGGGCGTATTACGCGGTGCTGGAGAGCCTGTCGCGGCTGGTTGCCAGCGGTTTTTCCCATCACGGGGCGTATCTGACGTTTCAGGAATATTTTGAGCGCCTGGGCAAAAAGCCTGAGCGCTGGGGCAAGCCCTTTGCCGCGCTGCTGGGCGCGCTGAAAGCCCAGCGTGAGCTTGGTATTGCGGCCATTGGGGGCAAAGACAGCATGTCCGGCAGTTTTGAGGACATCGACGTGCCCCCCACGCTGGTGAGCTTTGCGGTGTCTATCGGTGACACGGCGCTGGTGCAGGGGCCTGAGTTCAAGGCGGCCGGCCATGCCGTGCGGCTGCTGTCGCCCAAAGAAAAGGCGGACGGCACGCTGGATGCCGAGAGCCTGTTGGCGGTATTTGACACCGTTGAACGCCTGATAGGTGAGAAAAAAGCCGTCGCCGTCTGGACGCCGGGCTTTGGCGGCGTGGCGGAGGGCCTGTTTAAGATGGCCATTGGCAATGACATTGGCTTTACACTGGCCCCGGGGATAGCGCCGGAAGCACTTTTCCGTTATGCTTACGGCTCTTTTATCCTTGAGCTTTGCGAGGACGACCCCGCGTTAGGCCGCCTGCTGGGCCATACTGAAAAAGAGCCCGTGCTGACCCTGTGCGGAG
>JAUNTE010000326.1:1449-2596 GCA_030538855.1 Oscillospiraceae bacterium | reverse complement strand
CGTCTACCGTCACATGCTTCGGGATGAGCTTGTCACGGTTTTTGGCGGCCAGCTCTTTCTGTTCCTCCACATCGCCCGTCTCATCCAAAATGGCGCGCACCTCGGCGAAAGACACCATCTCGTTGATACCAAGCTCTTTACCGTCAAAGCTGAAATAATCCTCAAAACGCACCATGCCGTTTGAGATCACTTTAACTTCCTGCTCCTCCGCCATGACATAGGCCACGCTCACGCCCTGACGCTGGATGCTTTGCGCCATCTCTTTATCGATGACTTCGCCTTTGGCGCACAAAAGTTCGCCGGTCAGCGGCGCGACAATATCGCGGGCCGCGGTCTGCCCTTCCAAACGGGCGGCGATAGCCAGCTTTTTGTTGAATTTATACCGGCCGCAGCGCGAGAGGTCATACCGCCGGTCGTCAAAAAACAGGCCGTTGATATGGCTTTGGCTGCTCTCTACCGTGGGGGGCTCACCGGGACGCAGCTTACGGTAGGTCTCCAGCAGGCCCTCCTCCTCAGATTTGGTGCCGTCCTTGCCGATGGTGGCCTCCAGCCGCTCATCCTCGCCAAAAAATTCGCGCAGCTGCTCGTCGGTGCCAAGGCCCAGCGCGCGGATAAACACCGTCACCGGAATTTTCCGGTTTTTATCGATACGCACATAAAATACGTCGCTTGAATCGGTCTCATATTCCAGCCAGGCGCCGCGGTTGGGTATCAGGGTGGCCGCAAACAGCTTTTTACCGGTCTTGTCATAGGTGTGGCTGAAATAGCAGCCGGGGCTGCGCACCAGCTGCGAGACGATGACCCGCTCTGCGCCGTTGATGATAAAGGTGCCGCTGTCCGTCATCAGCGGAAATTCACCCATATAGATTTCCTGCTCTTTTACCTCGCCCGTCTCTTTGTTCAAAAGGCGCGCGCGTACGCGCAGCGGGGCCGAATAGGTCACGTCGCGCTCTTTGCACTCTTTTACCGTATATTTGGGGGTGGGATCGAGACGGTAATCAATAAATTCTAAAACCAGATTGCCCGTGTAGTCTTCAATCGTGGAAATATCCCGAAAAACCTCTTTCAGGCCTTCGTTCAAAAACCATTCGTAAGAATTTTTCTGTACCTCAATGAGATTGGGCATTTTCAGCACTTCATCAATGTG
>JAUNTE010000326.1:0-1439 GCA_030538855.1 Oscillospiraceae bacterium | reverse complement strand
ACGCTCGGTTTTTCCAAGCTGTACCGGCTTGACATTTACCATAGTACATGACCACTCCTTATTTTTTTGTAAGGCTTTTGCGCTTTTTTCCTGTCGGCGATCATTGCGAACAGCTCCGGCAGCAGGCTAAAACTGCAAACTCGAAACCGGACGTCACCCGCTGATCATACCGTCACCACAGGCTAAAACTGCACGGACGACCACGATGCGGCAATCGGACGCGGCCCCTTCACAGCGGGGCCGGCCAAGGCATAGAAAGCACGCGAAACGGAATATCTCTTTCGATTTTTGTATGAAAAGCACGAAAATTTTCATATTTTTTAGTCACAAAAGATATTCCGAGCCATTATGATACAGTATGATATTATAGCGCAAGCAGAAAGGCTTGTCAATTATTGGTTTAAAATTTTTAAAAGGTTTTTCGCGCCGCCCTTTCTCTTTTTATTTCAGCCTCCCGCGCCCGGCGTTTTTCCGTTCTCCTCCCTGCCGCCTGTTTTTCTGTCCGCGGCCAAGCCCGGCCTACGCTCACTTGACACGCCGCTGCCCTTGCGGTACCGTGGGCGGGCGGCCCCTCTGCCCTGCGCTGCCCTCTTCTTCCCTGCGCTTCATGACGCTTTAGAAAAAAACCTTTGGCCCCCTTTTAAAAGCGCTTTTCTCACCGCCCCTCACCCTTTCACGCCGCCTTGCTCTGGCGCGGCGGTTTTAAACCATGGCCGGTCTCTTTCAGGACGCTTCCATGTCTGTGCCTTTCACACAGCCGGGCGGCATATTTTCGCCTCTGGTCGTGCGTCCGCCTTTCCTCCCCTGCGCTGCGGCGTCCTTAAACAAGACAAGAGCGTTTTCCCGGCAATAGGCGCTTTATCCGCCCGCCGGTCACGGACATAAAAAAATAGCCGCAGCGCGGCGGAGGCCATTTTGGGACCACTAGCCCGGCTGCCGCTTCAGCAGAGAGGGCGAGGCCATAGAGATCAAATATTTTTTATTGCGCAGCAATAACAAAGCCGCGCGTATCCAGCGATACGCGCGGCTTTGTTATACAGCGGCAGGGTTTTCAACCTTTTTCTCCGGCCGCGTTTTTTCATCATATAAATTTATCAAAGGTCTCCGCCGCCAGCATCTCGTTCACTTTTCCGGTTATCCTGGCAAACACCTTCTGAAACTCACAGCTGCCTGAAACACCCCGGTTACAGCAGCCGTCCTGCCCCACGCACCGAGAGATGCGGTACGGCCCCTCCACCGCGTCTATCACGTCCTTTACGCTGATATCTGCGGCGGGGCGGGCAAGCTCGTACCCGCCCCGGTTGCCTTTATATGAGCGCACCAGCCCCCCCTGCGCCAATTTGCCCAGTATCTTTAATGAAAAGCGCAGCGTCACATTCATCTGCTCGCTGATATAGCGGGCGTCGCGCCGTGCCCCTTCTTTTGCAAGACAATAGACG
>JAUNTE010000036.1 GCA_030538855.1 Oscillospiraceae bacterium | reverse complement strand
CAATTGGATGTTATAAAATGATGAAAAAGGCTTGTTTCAGGGGTAACAGGGCGGAAAGGAATGTGAGGGCATGGAACGTGCCGCCGAACATGAGAAGGCTGCCGCTTGGGGCCTGCCGCCGGGCAGCGTCTTTTTGCAGGCGCCGATTTGTACCGTTGGATTTTTATGATATAGGCCAAAAAAAGGCGGGCGGCGTTTATAAAACACCGCCCGCAGGCTTTAAAAGGACGATGAAAGCCCTTCTGTTTATCTTTTATCCTGTTCTGGGGCTGCTTTTAACAGCACAAGCTCAGGCGGGCACAAAAACCGGAAGGGCAGGCCCGACATGCCGATGCCGCGGCTGACGAAAAGCGCCCCGGCTTTTTTGCCCTGAGGGAAGTAGAGGCCTAAGGGGAACATTTTGCCGCCCGGGGGCAGGATGACGCGGGTGAGGACGGGCAGGCGCACCTGCCCGCCGTGGCTGTGGCCCGAGAGCATGAGATCACAGCGCCGCAGCGGCAGATAACGCGCACGGTCGGGCATATGGCACAGGCAGATGCGGTAGCCCCTGTTTGGCAGCTGCTTCAGCGCCCGGCCTGAGGAATAGGGCGAGAGACCGCAGATCTCGACCCGGCAGGGCAGAGAGACGCAGGAATCCCACAGGACGGTGAAGCCGCCCGCCCGCAATAGCTTTTCAGCATAGGGCCTGCCGCCTTTGCGGATGTCGTGATTGCCAAGCACGGCATATTTACCCATCGGGGCTTTGATGCGCGCGAATTCGCCCGCGCGGGCAGAGGCGTCAAGAAAAACATAATCATCCGGGAATTTGGCAAAAAAATCTCCGCCGAACAACACAAGATCGGGCCGCAGGCTGTTGATCTTATCCACAATGGCGGATAAATGCTCCGGCGCGTACATGCCGCCCAAGTGGACGTCGCTGAAAAAGACGATGCGTACCGGGGGCGGGTTTGAGAGCCGGGGCCGGGTGACAGTCAAAGTCTCGGGTTCTTTTTTATGCCCATAATAAAGCAGGCCCCCCGCCGTCAGGCAGCCGGAGGCGGCCGCAGCATATAAAAGCTGTTTCATTTTCTGTTTCATGCAGACAGCATAGCATAAATAAAAGGGGAAGAAAATAATTTTCTGTAAATTTAAAAAATTTCAGGTTGGAAAAAACGGCGTACACAGCCGCGGCGCAAAGGCCGGGCCAAAAAGAGCGGCCAAAGCGGGAGGATAACGCCCAACCCGAAAAGAGCGCCTATCGTGGCCGTGCCCGGCGCTTGTCCCCCGCCCAAAGGCATGATTTGTGAGAGCGGCCCGGCGGGGCCTTTTGACTGAAAGGCGGAAAAAGGGCTATGGAAAATGAGCTTGCAAAAGCAAATGGTATAAAAGAACAGCCTTGTGAAAAACACCTTTGAAACCGGTTTTTGGCGTCAGATCGAAAGGCTTTTTTGACGCCCGTTTTCCTCGGAAATGATTTTGCATAAGCCCGCTTTATCAGCCGGGCGGGGAAAAAAGCCCCGTTCCGCCGCAAAGAAACGCATCGATAAAATATCCGCCCTGAAAGGGTTTGGCGGCCGCTTTGCAAAAGAGCGCCAAAAGGCGTTGATAGAGAACGATAGAAGGACCGGAGGTGTAGCAGTAAAGCGCCGCCGGTTTGTCTGGGGCACGGTCACCGGCCATAGCGCGTACAGAGCGCGCTGTATGAGAGGTAAGCGCCGCCCGCAAAAAAAACGGCCAGCAGGCAGGCGTAGACAAAGCTGCCGCCGGTAAATATGGGCAGATGCAGCAGAGGGTAAACGCTGAACCACTTTGCCCACGAGAGCCCGGCCTGCGAAAGCAGTACGGGCAGTATCCAGCACGCCGCTGAAGCGCACAGCCCAAGCACGGTACGGCCGGTGCGGTACGACAAATACATGCCGATACAGCCCATGCCGAAGACGGCGGCCCAGCGCAGAAAAAACCAAAAAAGAACCATGCACCAAAGCGGGACCACGGCGGGTACACCCCTGAAAAACGGCAGGCTGCACGCCGGACACAAAAGCCCCGGCAGGCCGTAGGCCTCTCCTGTCTGCACAAGGCGGGGCAGACAGGAGAGAAGGGCCGGGGCCAGAGACGCCGCCGCCAATACGCGGAATTTACAGCGGACGGTTTTTTCGCGTCCAAGGGCCGTCGCGCCGATGAGCAGGTCCATCCCGGTGCGTTTATCGAGACATAGGGCCGCGCCAAAGGCGGCGGTGCAGAACAGCCCCAGCGCCAGTGCGTCGGAAAGGTCTTTTTTATCGTAAAAATCAAACAGAGAGCGGTAGCCCGTTTCATACACCAGCTGGGCGCCGGGGCGCTGCATCACAGATACGGCCTGCGCCTGTACACGCTGAAAGGCGGCCTGTTTTTGCTGCAAAAAATAATAGTTCTGCAGTATCGAGGTATAGTCCTCTTGGGTGATGCGGTGGGAAAAATACTGCGCCCGCAGCTGCCGCAGCGGGGCGAACGCCTCGTTGGCCTCAAGCATTTGGGTATAGGTATCATGGGTATAGGGCCCCTGCCATTGCAGCATATAGCCGCGGTAATACTGCTCTTCAGGAAGAAGCGCGGAGGGGGCGGAAAAACAGGCGGGCAGCTGGAGGGCGGCAAACAGCAAAAGCAAGACGGCAAAACCGTTTTGCACCAGCAATTTGTAGCTCTCGTGCCGGTACAGCCCGCCAAAGCCGCGCCCCGGGCGCGCCGGGAAAGAGAGCCGCTGCCGAAGGCTTTTTCTGCGCGCGGGCGGGGCAAAGCCCCCTTTTTGAAAACGAAACCAAAATAAAAAAATCAGCGCCAGAGAGAGCATGACGGCAAAAACCGATACCGACGCCAGCCGGGTGACTGGCCTGTTAAACAGCGAGACGTGCAGATAATTGCCCAGCAGCGGGACGGTATCCAATATCCCCGCAAGGTTGGCATATTTAAAAAGCCCCCACCGCCCGGTGGCAGAGACGCCGCCGTACAGGGCGAAGCTGACGCCCAGCGCGGCCAGCACCGTAAGATAACCGCTGTAAAACCCCCGAAAAAACAGCGACGCGGTGAGCGCGCACAGCCCAAGCACAAAAGCCGCCGCGCATTGAAACGTTACAAACAATAAAAGGTAGCCAAAGACGCTGACAGGCAGCGGACACGCCAGCAGCGCGGGCAGAGACTGCACGCTGCGGCCAAGGTCTCCAAAACCGTACAGCGCCGCGCAAAAGAAGAAATGAATCAGGCAGAACAGGACGGTGAGCGCCGTTTGGCATACAAAAAAAGCCGCCAGCTTGGCAAGGGCGGTTTTGCCGCGCCCGGCGCGGGTGCTGCAAATGAGAGAAAGCAGGCCGTTTTCTTTCTCCTCGCTGAGTGAGGCGCCGGACAGGCAAAACACGCACAACAATAAAACCACCGATGAAAGGCTGAGATCGGTAGCGGCCAAAACGCCTTTTTGGGGCAGATAATCGATGCTGACGCCGATGAGCGGCGCAAAGGCTTTGGCGGTTTTTTGCAGGCTTTCAGCGCTGTAGCCGCTGTTTTGAAAAATGGATATGCCGCTGAGGGCGTTTGCCTGCCGGGCGATCTCTTCTAAAAAATCGGGGTACGAGGCCGCCGTTTGATATTCGTCCCGTATTTCGCTGATGAAGCGCAGCTCTTTTGAAAGGGATGAGGTATAGGCCAGATATTCACCGCTTTCATATACCTCAAGATAACGGCCCAGCGTTTCGGCAAGCTGCCCGCGCCGGGCGCGCAAAACGGCGGCAGGCGTGCCGAGGGCCTCATCCCGAAACAGCAGATAGATGTTCTGCAGGGCCGTAAGCTCGGTATATTTTTCGTCAAGGAAAAGCCCTTTTTGCTGCATGGAGAGCGGGGCAAGCTCATCGCCGATACGCCGGTAGGCTCCGGCGGGCAGCGCCGAGGGGCGCAGCAGGTTTTGCCAGCACAGCAGCAAAAGATCGAGAACAAGCAAAACCCCGAGCAGCCGCCGCAGACGGCGGTTTTTCAGCAGTTTGGCAAGCTCATATGCAAACAGCCGCGTCATAGGCCCTCCTCTTCAAACAGGTCAAGATAAACCTGTTCGATACCGCCGCCCGGGGCGAACTGCTGCGTCAGCTGCAAAGGGGCCCCCCGGGCGATGATCCGCCCGTTTTTTAAAAAAATAAGTTCATCGGCGTCCTCCACATCCTGCACCACATGGGTGGCCGCCAGTACAATGGTATTATCGGCGCATTGCCGCAGCACACGGCGCAGGGCAATGCGCTCTTTTGGGTCAAGCCCGGCGGTGGGTTCGTCTAAAATAAGCAGGCGGGGGCTGCCCAGCAGCGCCGAGGCGGCGAGCAGACGCTGCTTCATACCGCCTGAATAGGCGGCGATGGTTTTGTCCAGCTCGTCCTGCAGATGCACCAGCGCGGCGGCGCGTTCTACCTCGGCGCGCACGTCCCCGCGCGGCAGCTGCTTGAGCGCGCAGAAATATGCAAGAAAGCGCCGGGCGGTAAACCCGTCGTACAGGGCCTGCTGCTGGGGCATATAGCCGAGAACAGCGCGGTATTTTTCGCCCAGGCGGCCGATGGGCCTGCCCTGCCAAAGCACCTGGCCGCTGGTGGGTTCAAGCGCGCCGCATAAAATGCGCAGAAGGGTGGATTTTCCCGCCCCGTTGGGGCCTAAAAGGCCGTACAGGCCGTTTTGCAGCGTAAACGAGACGTTATCCAGCGCGAGAACAGGCGCGGCGGCGCGCCCGGGGCGTGATAACGCGCTGCCCCGGGCGTAACGTTTGCTCAGGTTTTGTATCCTCAGCAAGGGAGGCTCTGCCGCCGCGTTCATTCTACCACCTTCGCGTTAAATACATGGTCTTCAACGGGGATGAAATTGGGGATATTGTTCCAGTAATCCTCTTTTGCGATCATGGAAAAAGCCGGGGCGTCTGATTCAAACAAATATTCTGTGTTCTGGGGCCCAAGCGCGCGCTGGGTAAAATAGATACGGCCGGTTTTTACCAAAAATTCGGTCTCGCTTTCACCCCAAATGCCGGCAAAACCGTCGTCGCCCTGCAGGGTCAGCTTGGTCAGCGAGGCGTCGTCCAGCTTAAAGGCCAAATAATCGCTGTGCTCGTGGTTTTCATCGCTTGTCTGCAGCAGCAGGCGGCCGTCATAGATCCTGTACGCGTCAACATGGCCGTAGGGCTTGCCGCTGTCCGGGTCGGTGAACTGTGCAAGCAGGGTCTCGGTTTTGCCGCTGAAAAGGTCAAGCCGCCTGAGGCTGGCCGTGGCCGCGTCTATATAATAAAATCCGTTTTGATAGCAAAAGCCGTCCAGTTCGCCCTGCGTCCAGCTGAAAAGCTCTTTCATCTGGCCGGTGGCCGGGCAGTACAGCAGCAGGCAGTGCTTTTGCTGCAGCCATTCCTCGGTGGTGGGGTACTGCCCCTTGGGGGTGGGCAGGGTAAGCTGTTTTAACACCAGGCTGCCGCCGTGCGCGCCCACAAGATAATAGCGGGCGTTGTCGGCAAAGGTGTGCAGGGCCGCTTGCTGGCCGGTAGCGGTGTCCACCCGCATCAGGCTGACGGCGGTTCTGTCACCGTTTTCGTCCAGCTCATCCATCATGAAATATAGGGCGCTGCCGTCATAGGCAAAGGCGCTGGTTTCGTCCACATACGCGTTGGCGGGTACGGTAAACAGGGTTTTGCGGTTGCGGCCGTCCGGGTCCATCTGTAAAATGCAGGAGAGATATGCGGACGGGTAGTCGTTGATCTCTAAAAGCAGCGGGCTGGTGCATTTATAAAGATACAGCTTGCCGTCCACAAAAAACTGATACAGGCCGCCGTATGTATCGCCCACATAGCTTGGGTCGCTCTCGTCTTTATGGCCGGCCGCGGGGTTGTCGGACAGATACACCCGCTGCCGGGTGGCATAATCGATATACAGCAGTGAATGATAGGGGCCGGTGCCGTGATCTTTGATCTCATAGCAGCCGTCAGGGGAGGAGGTGTACTTTGAGCCGATCAGGCCGCTGGGCGAAGAGGCCAGCGTCAGCGTCCCCTGAGAAAAGGGGTCGGCTGCCTGCGGCTGCCCGGCCTCCTCAAAAGAGGAGGCCGGAAGGGAGGAAGCGGGGCCTGTGCAGGCCGAAAAAAGCAGACAGGCCCCGCACAGCAGGCAGGCAAAGCGAACAAGCCGTTTCATCAGTAATCCACCCCGTCATACGCATGTTTAAACGAGGAGGGTGCCGTCGTCCAGCGGCATTTAAAACCGTTAGGGTCATAAAGAGCGGTGCGCTCGGTGGTGACGGTAATGCCGAAGCCGGGCCGCCCGGCAAGCAGGATGGGGCCGGTGCTTCCTACGGGGTGCTGCTTAACGGTACAGTCTCTGTAATAGTTGTCAATATAGGTGTAGACCTGTACCTCAGGCGTATTGTAATTGCGGTTAAAATCCAGTGTCAGGGATCGGTTCTGATTTGTCACGATAAGCCAGTTGCCATTGGATAAGGTGGCCAGATCCCACTGCTGGGTGATATAATCAGGTGAATTTGTGTTAAGGATCTTTGTCCATGTTGTTACAGGGGCGCCATTGTAAGGGGCCCCTGCCGCATACTGATTCAGCGCTGCATTTTGATTGCCGGACAGCCAGAACATATGGCCGTGACTTGCGTCGTAATGCGGCGCCCCTTCTCGAAGAATATCTTCTGCATTTGCCACAGACAAGGAGGCGGCAAGTAAAAAGCAAAGGATAAAAGCGGGTAAACGAGTGCGTAAACGGTTTTTTCCTGTTTTCATAAAAAGTTCCTTCTTTCTGTTTTATAAATGAGTAGAAGATAGAAGTGGAAAGACAATAAAAAGATGAAAGCGAAAACGCCCCTCTTTACCCGCCGCGGTTTACAAAGCAAAAGCCCCGCTGCGCCGCCCTCGTTTTTTTGCAGCAGCAAAATAAAAACGCTGCAGCTGCGGTTATAAAAATCATTTTTACAGCTGCCCGATCAAAACGCGAAAGAGGCGGCCGTATCCAAACCGTTTTTAAAGTTTTGCCGGCTGGTCAAGGTACTCAGGAAACATTTTTTGCCACAGATGTAAAAATCTGTAAATATTATAAAAAAACCTGACGTTTTTGTAAAGGCTGCGCCCGGTTATGGCTGCGGCGGCAGGGCGTGGTCTTCAAAATCGATATAATTCGGGCGGCTGTGCCAGTAATCGTCTTTCAAAATCAATTTATAAACGGGGGCATAAAGCTTTACGGAATACGTTTCACCGTTTGGCGCGCTTTGCAGGGAGGTGTATTCATGGCTGTCCGCATGCACGAAAAAATAATCGGACGATTCGGCAGCCGGCAAAATGATGAAAGGCCCTTTTGCCGCATCGGCGGTGAGTGTCAAATTTGGAAAAAACCGTTCACCGGTGGCAAGGTCAAGCGCGGCGGCCCGGGGCTCATCAGAACTGCCGCCCTCGGCCTGCGGCAGAGAGATGGTGAAAAACAATTTGCCGTCCATGATACGTCCCTCTAGAGACGCGTCGGCGCCGGGCCCGAAAAAATCGCCCGGCAGATCGGGGCAAAGGACGGTTTCTGTTTCAGATGCAAGACCGTATGCATATACGGCGTTGCTTTGCGGCCGCATGTAATAAAGCTTTTCATCATGATAGATGATTTTCTGGTTTTTATAATCCTCTTTTTCAAAAGACAAAACCGGCGTCTCTTCACCGGCGTCTATATCAAAAAGCGTCAGCTCATGGCGGGGGCGCAGCCCCTCAGACTGCGCCATAACGGCGGAGGGGTCTTCATCATAGACGGTTTTTTGCAATAGCAGCTTACCGTCGTAAACGCCCGTGATCCGCAGCTGGGTTTGGCTGTTTACCGTAAACAGCGGCTCTGTTTTTTGCGTGTCAAAATTTGCGCGTACCAAGGTGGTCTGAGACATCTCCTCCACCGGTTTTGCGGCGTCTAAAGAGAAGACAGTAAAATATAAACACCCCTCCGCGTCCCGCGCGGCGCCGTAAGCCCACTGAATATTTTGATTTAACGGAAACGTGAGCCGCTGACGGTTGGCGCCGTTCAGCCCCATGCGCAAAAGATAGGGGGGCTCTGCATCGCCTCGTAAAGGTTCAGGAAGCGCCGCCACGCCCCCGCCGCCGACGGCGTATAGATATTCGCCGTCGGTATAACAGCTTACCGCACCGTTTTTCGACGGAATATAAGCGGTGCTCGTCTCGTCCAGCGCCGCGCTCGCGTCGCTGCTGAGATAAACGCGCTGGCGGGTGGCATAGTCGTAGTAGACGATGAGACGGCTGGAGCCGCTTCCTTCAATGAGCTCATAATAGCCCTGGGGCGTGGCGGCGGGTGACGAGAGCATCGAGAGACCGCCTTCTTTCCCGCCGGCGCCCTCTGCGGATGTGCCGCTGTTTGCGCCTGCACCTTCAGACGCGGCGCAGCCCGCACATAGAAAAACAAATAAAACAGATAAAAAGAGAAGAAGTTTCTTTTTCATGTAAATACCTCGCATGGTTTTATACCGCCGTTTTACAGCGGCAGGACGTGGTCTTCAAAATCAATGTAATTTGGGCGGCTGTGCCAGTAATCATCTTTTTTGATGAGCTTGAAGACCATATAGCCCTGCTGTGTGGTAAAAGGGCGGCCGTCGTTGCCGTAGGCCGTGACAGAAAAGCTGCTTTTGTCACAGTAGACAAAAAAGTATGCAGGCGACTCGGCGAAAATGCCGACGAACATGGGGCCGTCGTCCAGCTGGGCGGTAAGGCTTGGCTCAAAGGTCTCGCCGGTGGCAAGGTCAACGGCCAGCACACGGCTGACGCCGTCGGGATATTCGGCCAAAAACTGCATTTTGCCGTCGCGTATCTCGTCGTAAATACGCAGGGTGCAGTCTTCATCCCGGGGGCCGATATAGGGAAAGACCGTTTCCTCCCGCCGGGTATCGAGACTGTAGGCATACAGGGCCTTATCGTTCGGTTTCATGTAATAGAGACGGCCCTGATAGGGCATGACGCTGCTTTTTTGGATTTTGGTATTGTCGAAAGAGAACAGCAGTTCCTCCTCACCGGTGGGTACGTCATACAGCAGTAAAGTGCGTTCGGTGCGCAGCTGGTCGCGCTTTACCACCTGGTCGTGCGCGTCGAGGTTGGAATCGATGCGTTCAATCAGCAGGGCGTCGCCGTAAGCTTCGCGGATGCGCATTTCGGTTTTGCTTCCGGGAATAGTGGCGAGAGGCGTCACCGTCTGTTTATCAAAATCAAGCTTGACAATGATGCACTTTTCCATTTCGTCAATGGGCTGGGTATTATCGATATAATAAGTGGTCAGATACAGCGCGCCGTTTTTATCGCGCACGATACCGCTGGAAAGCCCCGGCTCTTGCGTGACGGGAAGATTTAACCGGGTGCGATTGGCACCGTTCAGGTCCATACGCAGAAAATAGGGGCGGCCTTTATCAAAATCTTCGCTCGCCAGCAGCTGGTTGCCGCGTTTGTAGACATACAGATACCGTTCGTCGGCAAAGCAGGACATGCCGCCGAAATCATTGCCAAGGTAAGCGGTGTTAGTCTCGTCCATGGGGGCCGAGGCGTCGCTGGAGAGGCAGACTCGCTGCCGGGTGGCATAATCATAATAGGTAAGACGTGAAATACCGTCGCTGGCCAGACCGACGATCTCATAAAAACCTTCATCGGTGTCGGCACCGGCAGAGAGAAAAAGGCCGTGAGTAGAAGTGATAAGGCGCAGGCCCAGTGAGGGAGAGGCCTGCGGCAGTGCGGAATTTGCCTGCGGGACGCTCTGTTCCTGCGCGGGGGAAGCCGCGCAGGAACAGGTGAAGCAAAGCAGAAAACATAAAAACAGCAGGGAAAACCTTTTTTGCTTCATCATAACCACCTCAATACCGGCCGAGGCTTACGTCGTAGGAATAAAAGGTGGTGGCACCGCTGGGCGCCCAGCGGCAGTATTTGCCGCCGCCCGCGCCGGGGACGGTGGAGGTCTCTTGCAGGTACATGACGGAGGTGTGGATATACCGCGGCGCGGCATAAAAAGTACGGGCCTTGCTTGCCGCGCTCCAGCCCTGCAGGTTGACGTCGCCGAAACGGTTGCCTGCCAAGCGGTAGACGGAAGCTTCGGGTGCAGCACCTTCTCTATAAATTTGCAGAGAAAAATTAGCATCCTGAAAAGAGCAGTAGATGCTGCCCTCCCCGTCGATGCTTGCAATGCCCCACCACTGCAGGCGGGTGTTGTCGTTTAAATAGGTGGTGACGCGGCAGTTGTTATATAATGCTCCTGTAGAGTAGACGTTCAGCCGCAGCTGCCGGGAGGTATTGGCGTCATAATTGCTGGTAAAGGCCCATGCGTGCTGTCTGGCGGCATCCGCCGCCAGCTGTGCTTCATCATAAGTAATGACATGCTGATTATCCAGTGCGGCGCAGGGCAGCGCGCACAGCAGCGAGAGGCAAAGAGTAAAGACGATAAAGAGAATAAATGAGCGACGTTTCATGTTTCAGCATCCTTTCTGGTTGTGTTGTTATAATTTAAGAGTAAACGAAATAGTAAAAAGACTGTCTGCCGCAGAGATAGAAAAGACGCAGCCAGCCGTCCCCTCCATCCATGGTGACCACCTTCTTTTTTGTTTTTGAAAAACTTGTGAAAACGCCGGGCCCTGTTTTAGATTTCAGCGGCGCTTTGAGGCGCCGGACGCCGGAGGGGCAGCGCCTTGCGTGCTATGTTACCCAAGGCCGGGGGTATAGGCGCGCTCAAGATACGCGCGGCAAAGGTAGATACAGCCGCCGCACAGCGCCGCGTAGCAAAGCGGCAAAAACGCCCCGAACTGCGCGCACAGCGCCGCCGCGTGAAAAAGCGGGTAAAACCCGAACCATTTTAGAAAATCGACCCCGCACAGGGCGAACAGCGCCCCGGCGCCCATCGTCAGCGCCGAGAGACAGATCGCGGCCACGGCGTTTTTAAGCGCCTGCGAGAGGGCCAGCGTAACGCAGGCCATGCCGTAGCAGGCCAGCAGCCTGCATAAAGACGAGAGCACAAGCAGCAGGCAGAGGGGCAGAGGACCCGGCACCCCCGCAAGCTGAGGAATACTGGAGGCGGGGGCGAAAAACGCACCCAAACCGTAGGCCTTGCCCACGGCCCAGTATTCGGGCAGGCGAAGGCAGAAAAGCAGAAAAGCGCTGCCCGCGAAAGCCAGCAAAAGCTTGGCCCGGACGGTGGCGGCCCGGCCAAGCGGGGTGGCGCAAAGTACCCGGCGCATCCCCTTCTCGATGGAAAAAAGCCCTGAAAAGCAAAGGGCGCAGAGAGCGGCCGCGGCCAGCAGCTGGGGCAGGTCGGCTTGGCCGTTTATATCAAACAGGCGCAGCCAGCCGCTCTCATATACCAGCTGGGCGCCGGGATGCTGCTTTAAGTAGGGCAGCTTTTCATAAAGAATGCGCTGAAAAACGCGCTGACGGTCGGCAAGGCCGCTGTAGCGCTGCATCAAAAACGAATAATCTTCATAAGAGAGCCTGCCTGCCTCGCGCAGGGCCGCCGCTTCACGCAGGGGGGCGAAGGCCTCGTTTTCCCTCTGCAGAAAAGCGTAGCTTTCGGCGTTATAGGGGCCTTCGATATGCGTCATGTAATAGCGGTAATAGATTTCGTCGGGCAGAAGTTCGGCCTGGGTGTGGGCGCACTGCCACACTGAAAATACCCCCAGCGCCGCCAGCAGCAGCCCCGCGCCGCAGGGCACCAGCCATTTGAAAGCCTCGGCCCGCAGTACCGTTGTGCCCTTTTCACGCCTTACTTTTTTAAAGGCAAAGCGCCGCGCCCGTTTGCCCGCGGGCGCAAGCGGGGCGTACCGCAGCAGCAGGCAAAACCCCGTGCAGAAAAGCAGGGCGAAAAAAAGCCCGGCCAGCGCCTCTACCAGCGGCAAAGGGGCTGGATATTCAAACCAGTAGAGATTGCGGTAGCCGCCCAGCACTTCATTGTTGCGCAGCAGGCTGACGGGGTTTGCGTATTTTAAAACATGCAGGCGGCTGGCGGCGGGTATCGCCTGACGGATGAGGAAAAAGGCGGCGGGCATGGAGAGGGACAGGCACGCCCCCCAAAAAGGACGTTTTGCCCAAAGCGAGGCCAGCATCACCCACCCGCCCGTCACAAAGGCGGCGGCCCATTTTGTCAGCAAAAACAGCCCCAGATACTGCCAGCCATTCACCTTCATGGTACAGCGTGAAAACGACGCATAGGATTGAATGGGCGAAGAGAGGTCGCCGAGGCCGTAGGCCGCGGCGCAGTAAAACAGGTTGACGCCGTATAACAATAGCAGGATGAAAAACAGGCTGACGGCCATGGCGCCCAGTTTGGCCGCCGCCGTGGGCAGACGCCCGGCGGGCGCGGCGCGCAGCAGCGCCAGCATGCCGCTGTCCCGTTCTTCGCGCACCAGCACCATGGCGGCCAGCAGCATACAGAACAGCAGCACAAGGTCTGAAAGAGAAAAATCCAGCGCTGTGACCAGGCCTTTTTCAGGGATGAAATCGGGCGTCAGACTCTCCATACCGCGGTAGGCCTCGCGGGTGGCCTGGATATTGCGGTAATCATAGCTGTTCACGTCTGAAAAGATGGATACGCCGCTCAATGCGTCGGCGGTGGACTGCACCTGCGCCAAAAAGCTGTGGTAACCCGCTACCTTTTCAAATTCATACCGGATGGCCTGAAGAAACCGATAGTCGGTATAAATGCCGCCGGTATACCTTCCGGCGTCTCCGTGATAAAAGGACGCTTCGTACCCGGCAAATTCGGCGGCATAGTTTTCGCGCAGCGCAGAGGCGTCGCCGCCCATCGCCTCGATCTGCTTGACATCGCAGATGGCGGCGTAGGCCCGCGCATCGTTCAGCAGGCCGGTGAGATATGCGTCTTTTTCAGGCATGGAGAGGCCCTGCAGCTCGGCCGTGACGAGGCGGTAGGGCCGCGTGCCGAAGCCCCCGGCCTGAGGGCGGCTTTGGTTCCACAATAAAAACAGGTTGACCGCCATCAGCCCGCAAAGCGTCAAAAGAAACATCCGTTTCCGCCACAGCTTGGCAAGCTCGGCGGCCAACAGCCTCATAATGCGTCCTCCCCGCCGAACAGCGCAAGATACACGGCCTCAAGGTCCTGCCCTGGGGCGTGGGCCTCTATCAGGCGGGCGGGGGCGCCTTTATCCACCAGTTTGCCGGCGCGTAAAAGCAGGATCTCATCGGCCACGCTTTCCACGTCCGGCACCACGTGGGTGGCCAGCAGGACGATACGCCCCTGCGACAGATTTTTCAGCATTTGGCGCAGATGGACGCGCTCTTTCGGGTCAAGCCCGGCGGTGGGCTCATCTAAAATCAAAAGCTTGGGGTCGCCCAAAAGGGCGGCGGCCAGTAAAAGGCGCTGTTTCATCCCGCCCGAATAGGCGGCCAGCGGTTTATCCAGCTCGGCGGTAAGGTGTACCGCGGCTGCCGTCCGCGCCAGCTCTTCGCCTGTGCGGGCGCGGGGAAGCTGTTTTAAAGCGCAGAAGTACCGCAGAAAACGCCGCCCGGTAAAGCTGTCGTACAGGCCCTGCTGCTGGGGCATATATCCCAAAGCCTGATAAAAGCTTTTTTGGCTGCGGCGGATGTCTCTGCCGCAAAACAGCACCCGGCCTTTGTCTGGGGCAAGGCCGTAGGTGATGATGCTGAGCAGGGTGGATTTTCCCGCCCCGTTGGGGCCTAAAAGGCCGTAAAGCCCCGGACCGAGGGTGAAGCTGACGCCATCCAGCGCCTGTTTCAGCCGGCCGCCGTCCGGGCGTTTTTCATCGGTT